>JAUWIR010000590.1 GCA_030605265.1 Pseudomonadota bacterium
AAAGAAGAAGAAATATTATCAATAGCTTATCAAGAAGATATAGATCTTGTATATATTGATTTAGAAATGCCGGGATTAGATAGCCTTGATATTTCAAATAAAATAAAAAAGGTAAACCCTTCTATTGTAATTGTACTCATTTCGGGATATACGCAACAGATTATTGAAGAGGAAATGAACTTTGATATTCATAAAGGAGCTTTTGATAAGTTTATAGATAAGGGGGATATTTATAATTTGCCAAAAATTACTGATCAATTATTAAAGGACTACTTTAAATTAACCGATGCAAGGTAGTCTAAAATCATAAGTTTGGAGCAAACTAAACCGTCTTTTATAATAAAATATTCAACATGGAACAGCTAGTTTATTCAGCTTAGCATATTATACAAAGAGGGTTAGTAAAATGAGAATGATAATAAACAAAATCGAAAATATGGAATTATATGAAAAAGTTGTTATGGGTATATGTGGGTCCTTTGGTATTTTAATGATTACTCTTATATTATTAAATAGCTAAAGGTATTTTTTTACTCTTTTTAAGCCTCTTTAATAGAGGCTTTTTTTATTTCTCCACCTAAAAAATTTTATATTTTTGTCTTGCTTTTTTTTAAAAAAATTCCTTCTTGCAATAAAATTTAAAAATTTATTGAAAAAAGGTGTAACTTTAGTTACACTATTTATCATCTTTCAAATTTATTATTATTCTTCAAATATATTAATTCAATATTCTTATTTCTTGAAATTTTAATCAAATTTTTAATCATTACATTACGGAACATCAAATAAATCGAGATTAAATCATGAAATACACTCATATGAATGGTGTTACCGCGATCATTCTTGGTGGTGGAAGAGGCACACGGCTTTTTCCCCTTACCTTGGATCGAGCAAAACCTGCAGTGAGTTTTGCAGGAAAATATCGATTAATCGATATACCTTTATCAAATAGCATAAATTCCGGCATTAAGCGCATGTTTGTGCTTACTCAATTTAAATCAGCCGGCTTACATCGTCATATTATGCAAACTTACAAATTTGATAATTTCTCTGAAGGATTTGTTGATATCTTAGCGCCGGAACAGACGCTTCAAAAATCTGATTGGTTTCAAGGTACGGCGGATGCAGTGAGGGCAACTTTAAACTATACTACGTATTATAAATCGGAACAGATGCTTATCCTTTCAGGGGACCATCTCTATCGTATGGATTATACCGATCTCATTCGTTTCCATCGTGAAACAAAGGCTGAAATCACTCTTTGTGTCTATCCGATTAATTATGCAGAGGCCCCTGAGATGGGTTTACTCAAGGTTGATAATTATAGTCAAGTGAAAGAATTTGTCGAAAAACCAAAAGATCCAATAATAATACAAAATTTTAAAGCTCCCCTTGATCTTTTTGCCTCACAAGGCTTTGCCATTGATTCAGATAAATACCTTGCTTCTATGGGAATTTATGTTTTTGAACCTCATGTACTTAATTCTTTACTAAAAGACACCACTAAAAATGACTTTGGACATGATATTATCCCCACAGCCATAAAATATTATCGGACCATGGCCTATCCCTTTTTTGGGTATTGGAAGGATATTGGAACAATTTCCAGCTACTTTGATGCAAATATTTCTTTAGCCCAGTCAGAGCCTCCCTTTTATCTCTATTGGCCCAGATGGCCCTTTTTTACTTGTAATCGTTCTTTACCTCCAACCAGAATTGTTCGTTCTGAAATCCGGGATAGTCTTTTAGTGGAAGGTTCGGATATCAATGGGGCTCATATTGCCGATTCAATTATTGGCGTACGCAGCATTATTCGGGAGGGGAGCTGTCTTAATGACGTTGTTTTATTGGGAGCTGATTTTTATGATGGAGAACAGAATCTAAATAACCAGGGCAATGCAGATGCGCCCACTATGGGAATTGGAAGAAATTGTATTATTGAGCGGGCCATAATTGATAAAAATGTGCATATTGGAGATGGGGTGATAATTTCTGCAAAAAAAAATAGTAAGGACATCCAAAAAGATAATCATTGGGTTCGAGAGGGCATCACCATTATTCCCGAGGGCGCGGTAATTCCTCCTGGCACGGAAATCTAAGTCCTATGCACTAAAAATATTTCTTTTCTCATTAATCCTTTCTAAAGTATTAAACAATCTTAGCCGAAAAAAAAGATAAGATGCTCGGAAAAATTATAAATAATGAGAATAATGAACTGGTTGATCTATGAAGATACTTGGAATTTCGGCATTTTATCATGATAGCGCTGCTTGTATTGTAGAAGATGGTCAAATAATTGCTGCAGCTCAGGAGGAACGCTTCACTCGTAAAAAGCACGATTTTTCCTTTCCACGAAAGGCCATCAATTATTGTCTCAAAGAAGTTGATATAAAGGCAAAAACCCTTGATTACGTGACCTTTTATGATAAACCTTTCATTAAGTTCGAGAGGATATTAGAAACTTATCTTGCTTTTGCCCCTCATGGTATACAGTCATTTCTTAAAGCAATACCTTTATGGATAAAGCAGAAACTCTGGATGAAAGAGTATATTCGAAAAGAGCTTGATTATGAAGGGAAAATAATCTTTCCGGAACATCATGAATCCCACGCTGCCTCGGCCTTTTTTCCCTCACCATTTCAAGAGGCGGCTTTTTTGACCATAGACGGGGTAGGGGAGTGGGCAACAACAAGTTTTGGTATTGGAAAGGACAATGAAATTGAAATCGCTGCTGAAATTCATTTTCCCCACTCTTTAGGACTCCTTTATTCCGCCTTTACCTATTACACAGGATTTAAGGTTAACTCTGGGGAATATAAAGTGATGGGGCTGTCGCCCTATGGCGAGCCAAAATATAAAGATCTGATTTTATCAGAGCTGATTGATTTAAAAGAGGACGGTTCTTTTCAACTGAATATGAACTATTTTAATTATTGCACAGGTCTTACCATGACTAATAAACGGTTTGAGAAATTATTTGGCGGTCCTCCCCGAAAACCGGAATCTCAATTGACCCAAAGGGAAATGGACCTGGCCCGATCAGTTCAAGAGGTTACTGAAGAAGTGATGATGAGGATGGTCAGGCATGTCTACAAAGAG
>JAUWIR010000163.1 GCA_030605265.1 Pseudomonadota bacterium
CTTTCATTGACTTGATGATAAATTCATAAATTTGTTTGTGACGATGATTTTTTTGAAATAATCCTCGATTGATTTTGTGAAATTTTTGCTCAAGCAGGGTTTTCTTATTTGGTGAAGGAAGAATGGGATAGAAGGTAACTTGATCCACATCGAGTTCGAAAAGAGTTGAAATGTCCTTTTCTAAATGCTTAAGAGTTTGTTGAGGTAAATCCCAAAGTAAATCTATATTTACTGTCCTGAATTTTCCTTGAGCCAGGGAAATTGCTTTTTTAGCACATTCACTGGTATTAGCATTTCTCCCTAATTCCTGAAGTATATCATCACTGAAGCTTTGAACCCCGATTGATAAACGCTTTACTCCATTTTGAGAAAGCGCTTCTATTTTTTCTACAGTTAAATCATTAGGATGAGTTTCCACAGAGAATTTTTCAATATTCAGACGATCCTGAAGGTATCTGATGATATCAATAAGAGGATAGATTAAAAGAGTGGGGGTCCCTCCTCCAAAATATACGCTTTGAATTTTTGCTCCCGAGTTTTGAATAAGATCTAAATAAAGATCAAGTTCTTTTCGTAAATTTTTCATATAGACTAAAGCGGGTGTCTCTTCATATTCATAGCGAACAAAGGAACAGTAAGGGCATAATTCCCGGCAAAAGGGTATATGAATATAAAGGGCGATATTTCCCTTCATTTGCAAAATGCCGGTTTTGATCTGTTCTTTGTTGGGGTTAACGAGGCGATGGAAAAAATTATAACCTTCTCTTTTAGCAAAAAGTTCTAATAATTCAGGAATCATACAATGCTAGTCCTTCTTTTGGGGGGATAATTTTTTATATATAATAGAGGACTGGGGTTTACTTCTATTTTATTTAACAACATTAATATAATAGCAAATTATACTGACTTAACACAAGAGAATAGTCTGAAAAATTGTTACCACCAAATCATATCATAGTGAGAATTACTGCTAAAAAAGTAGGCCGCTAAGGTAATTAATCAAGGAAGCTGTAGCTTGTGGAATAACAGGAATAGTTGAAATTGAAGTATTAAGAAAAGTTGGCAGGGGAGGGAAGGGTAAAGCAGCAGAAAGTAAAGGTATCAGTGCAGAAAGGATCGGTGAATTAGTTGGGGAAATTGGAATTGGGGTGATGGGTGTTGTTATTGGTGTTATGGGAAGTAAAGTGGTAACGCTAAAACCGGCAGGTGTTACTGCAGGAATAGAAGGAGTCAGAGGGAGTATAGCGGGAATAGGGGGTAAGATAACTGAAGTCGGGATAACTGGACTAAGAGGGGGGATAAATACAGTAGGTGGAACTGTGATAACTGGAAAATTAGTAATGATTGGGGGGACTGATAGTAAAGGTGTGGTAATGAAGGGTGAAGTTTTTAAACCACCAGGGCCGCCTGTTTTTGCCGGTATGGTTACTATAGACGCAAATCGCCAAGGTGGACTCGGAAAAGGGGTTGGAAAAAAAAAGGGAGTTGGTTCAAAAAATGGGAAAAAATTTGGGCTGAATTGTGGTCCTATAGCTACGTTGTAGAAAGCATCTAAAGGTGTGCTGTAGGGAGCGGAAAAGGTATGGCCGGATTTGCAAGTCAAGAGAATTATGGAAAGGATAATACAGGTAAAAAGAAAATTCTTGGTGGGGGCATTTTTTTTCATTTGATGTGTACACATAGATTTTTCCTCTATTCTTAGGTGTTGATTTTTATTATATTATCAAAAAAACAATATACCATAAATTTTTTATCTTTAAAATAAAAATATTCCAATGAAAACATTCTTTTTCCTACATGATCGGAAACGTAGTTACCTCTGAGTTAAGGAAAATAATGGTAATAATTTAAGAAATAAATAAAATTATGTAATAATTTCCATGTGAGATGAGGATGTAGTAAGTATAGTAGTCGTAGGATGAAAGAATATATGGATGTTTATTCCATATTTTTTTAGGTTATTTCTCCCTAAAAGAAGTTTTTTCCCCTGTTAATGGATTTTATTCCTTACCTTTTCTTCTAAGCACTATTTGTCATGTTTCCATAAGTATATATTATTAATCAACTATAAAGTTTATTTACCATAAAATTATTTTTTCTATAATTTTGGTATATATTTTGCTTTGATACTTGATTAAACTTTGAAGATTTTTAACGGATCGATTCCGTTTTATAAGGATTTTATAGTGAAAGATTTGATATTTTTTAAGGGATGGAATTTTTTTTTTATTATCCTTACAGCTATCTTGTTTGTCCCAATAGTAATAATTTATCCATTAACCATAATTGACAAAAGTAACTATTTTTTCTTGGTAATAGTACCTTTATCACTCATTTTTGTTTTTGCCGGATATTATTTTAGTTTATTTAAAAGTAGGAACCTAAGAATTTTAGAAAATGGATTTAACCTATTACTGTTTTTTGATGAAAAAGGATTTATCACCTTTGCCAACTACTTAGCTTTAAAGTTTTTGAGATTTCAGCAAGAGGAACTCCTTGGACAACCCTTAAAGAAAATATTAATACAAAAAAAACAAAATTATAAAGGAGCTTTTTGGGGAAAAACAAGGGAAATACCCTTAATGAGTAAGAATGGAAAAGTTGTTTGGGTTGAAGGCAGGATTATTTCATTGTGGGGGAAAAAGAAACAATATGCCCTCATTGCCCATGATATCAGTCAGCAAAAAAGGGTAAAAAAGAAATTAGCTGAAAATATTCATTTATTAAAAGGGGTCATGGGTGTTCTTGCGGATGGTCTAATAATAAGAAATCGGGAATGGGGTATAGAAATGAGCAATAGGCAAGTGGATTCTTTTCCTAAAGATGTTGATCATCAGATAATTGAAGAGGAACAGCACACAGAAATGCCCTTTCCTTTACAAAAAGGTATTGATGAAAATGGTAATAATTTTTTCTTTTTACTCACTTTTAATCCTGTAAAGGATAGAGAGAATAATCTTGTAAAATTTATAGAGTATCAAAATGATGTAACTACCGAATACCTTTTACATAATTTTTTTTTACATTTTCATCAAATGAATGAGATACACAGTATGATTAATCATTTGGCCCATGAATTAAAAAATCCTCTAACTGTTATTAAGGGATATGCAGATTTATTGAGAAATAAATATCCTGAGGATGAATGGATTAAGGAGATTTTACATGAGACCCTTTTGGTAAATAATATGATCTCGAGCTTTATGGGGACTGGTCGCGGAAGAGGAGAGAACCTTCATAGAGTAAATTTTGAGCAATTGCTCAATGAAACCTTACAATTTTTGTGGGAAAAAGGATTAATTAAAGGATTAACAATTCAAAAACAGTATCTTATTTCAGGAGGATATATAGAAGGAAATGCAGTGCATTTTCGATTGGCACTGATTTATTTGCTAAATGGAATAAGGCAGGCAATTGATGGTAAGCAGCATAAAGAAGTTGCCATAGTAATGAATAAAAATGCAGAAGGCCGAGAATTATTGTGTTCTTTTAAAGTTCATGAACTTAACCCGGAAAAAAAAGAAATTATGGAAATGAACATCTCAAAGGCCAGAGAAATACTTTCTCTCTATCATGGGGAACTTCAGGTGACCACAGACCATAAGGAGATGACCTATCAAATGATACTGCCAGTGACTCAAAAAGCGCCTTCTCTAGTTTAAAAAAAAAATAAATTAGATATCCATTTAATATTATGAAAAAAGTGCAGGCCGGTATAAATAAATAAGGGAAATCCCTTCTCCTCTCTCCCCCCGGCCTGCACGATACTGAAAGGAAAAATGGAAAAAGTTTTAGTTATTGATGATGAAATTAAAGTGTTAAAAGTCATCAATGAATTTTTAAAAATAAAGGGTTACCAAGTTATCCTTGCTGAATCCGGTATGGAAGGGTTAAAAATATTCAAACAAGAAAATCCTTCATTGGTAATCGTTGATATTATCATGCCCGGGATTGATGGGATTGAAGTGCTCAATGAGATTAAAAAATATTCCCCAAACGCAGAGGTGATTATGCTCACTGCCTATGAGGACAGCGATTTAGCGATTAAATCTTTTCATTTTGAAGCCTTTGATTTTATAACTAAACCCATTGACCCTGATGAATTATACCTCTCTTTAAAGAGAGCGAGTGAAAAGTTATTAATGAAAAAACAATTGCAAGATCATACAAAAGATCTTGAGCAATTGGTGGAGACTTTTACCAAGAGCCTTCTTAAATTGGAAAGTAAAGCGGTTATAGGTTATCTCACTCAGGGTTTACTACATTCTTTTATAGACCCATTGTCTGTTATCACTACAAGAGCGGAATTTTTATTTTTTAAATTAAAGGAAATGAAGGATAAGATTATTTTTTTTCATGATTATCCAAAAACAGACAGTGACCAACTACAACTAAAAATGGAAAAAAATATTCAAGACATAGAAATTATTCTGCAAAAATCACGATTCATTACGAAGGTTTCTGAGAAAGTTTTACAAAGAGCTCTGGAAGAGGAAAATAAAGAGGAGGAACCTATTGAGGTTAATCAGATAATAGAAGATGAAATGAAGATTTTTAATACTCATTTATTTTTTAAGCATAGAATTGAAAAAAAGTTTAATAAGGGGCAGGGGCTTGGAAAAGTCAGAATGGTGCAAAGAGATTTTAGGCAAATTATTGATAATTTGATGGTAAATGCAATAGAAAACTTAAAAGATGCGCCTGAGAAAAAGTTAACTATTACCACTTGGCAGGATAAGCGGAATATTTATATTGATTTTACTGATACAAGGTCTAATGATTTTGTAAATGAAGATATGCCGGTTCATGAAGCAGATGAATTTCAGAAGGTTAATTCAAAATTATACTCCAGCAGGTATTTGATAAAAAAATATGGAGGCATTATTGAAGAAGCGCCTGTAAACATGAATGAACAGATGAATTTTCGTATTACTATTCCCGGATCAAAGGTAATTAATTAGGTGAACTCAGAATGTAATTTTAGGAAGGGTGAAAATATTGATTTAAAGATAATAGATTTTTTCGGTTAAAGGGGGACATTATATTGGAAGAGCAACAGATGAGCATAAAAAATGAGACAAAAAAGAAGGAAAAAGGGTTTGATGATGATACCCGAGAAAAGATGATTATGGATCATCTTATGTTAGTGAAATATATTGCCAAGAGATTGGCAAACCATTTGCCTGCTTGTATTGATATTGAAGATTTAATTGAAGTGGGGATTATTGGGCTGATAGATGCTATTGAAAAGTACGATCCCACCAAAAATATTAAGTTTAAAACATACGCAGAGTTTCGAATTAGGGGCGCTATTCTAGATGAATTACGTTCGCTGGATTGCACTCCACGATCAATTCATCAGAAAGCAAAGCAATTTGAGAGCGCTTATCAGGATGCAGAGAAGAAGGTTGGAAAAGAGGCGTCCTCTGTCGAGATCGCCAAGGAGATGGGCCTTTCCGTTGAGGAGTTTAGTCAATTAAGTCAGCAGACCAAAGGGTTTTCAGTGCTTAATATTGAAGATATTGAAAAGGGTCTTTCTAAAAAAGAGAAAGAGAACCTAATCGGGATGCTTAAATATTCCTATGATGAGCATGTATTGGAATATCTCAATTATAAAAAAATTAGAGATGTATTAAGCGAAGCCATCGACGGGCTGCCGGCTAGACAAAAGACCGTGCTTTCACTGTACTATTGGAATGAAATGAGCATGCGGGAGGTGGGAGAACTTTTAGGCCTTGCAGAATCAACGGTTTCTTCCCATCACCATAGAGGAATTAAGCACCTTCGGCAAAAGGTAAAGGAGCTGAATAGTAGACTGGATCTTTACCAGTAAATAGGATTTTTATTTTTGGGGGGTAAGAGCGAAATGAGGAGCTAAATTAACCTTGAGCTCTTAACCCCATCGCTAACTTAAGAAATGAAAAGTGAAAAGTGAAAAGTGCAAGAAAAAACTAGAAATGCAAAGAAAAAATGAAAAATAAAACAGCTTCTACTATCGGCCACTCGACAGTAAATGTCCGCTATTTTTTATCCCGGCTTCTATGGGTATGAAGTAAGTTTTCTCGTATGGGGCATAATCACCCCATATTGTTTTAATCTTCTCCACAGAGTTGTTCTGCCAATCCCTAATCTAACTGCAGTTTTTTTTTGATCCCAGCCATGAGCGTCCAACTGTTTTAAAATATAAGTTTTTTCCAGTTCATCCAAAGTCATATCTTTTTCCCGGACCCCATTAATTGGAGGAGGCTCTGCTTCTTTAAGATAACTTGGTAAATCATCTAAAGTAATTTGATTTCCTGTTGTCATAAGGATTGAATATTCAATGATATTTTTAAGTTCCTGCACATTTCCCGGCCATTGATACTTCATGAATAAAGCTAATACTTCCGAGGAAATCGTTTTTATTGGAGATGTGGTGTATTTATTGGAAAAATGATTGGCCAGAAGAGGTATATCAACTTTTCGCTCCCTAAGTGGAGGTAAGTATACAGGGAGGGTATTGATTCTAAAAAAGAGGTCTTCACGTAATATTTTTTTTTCCATAAGAGTCCTGAGATTTTTTCTGCTTGAGGTAATAAGGCGGATATTCCCTGCGAAGGGCCTTTGTGAAGAACAATCATTGGCATGAAGATCTAAAAAGAATAATAGGCTATTTTGAATAGTGGGAGAGGTCATATCAATGTTATCTAAATATAATGTATATTTACTGGTTTTTTTGTTTTGACCGTTTTTGGCAGTAACTTTTGATTTTAAATAATGGAAGGCCTGTTCTTCTGATAAATTATTCGGGACCATAGCGCAATTTAGCATGATAAAGGGATTGTTTTTAAATGGACTATTTTTATGTATTGTTTGAGCAAGGGTTTTTTTCCCTGAACCATTTTCACCTATTATCATAACTGAATTTTCCGTATCAGCCATTTTAGCAAGGATTTTAAAGATTTCGATCATTTGCTTTGATCGACCTAAAAGACAAGAATTATTTGAAAAACAGAGGTCTGTGGTTTTTAAAAACTCTTTTCTTTCTATAGCATGATTGACAATGTCGATAATTTTTTCCGGCTCCAAAGGTTTCATGAGGTAATCATATGCGCCTAATTTCATGGCATGAATAGCGCTATTAATTGTTTCGTGAGCAGTCATAACAATGACTTCCGTGGAGGGAAAAATTTGTTTACTTTTTTTTAATATTTTTAATCCATTTATGTGGGGCAGTATTAAATCGACTAAGATTAAATCATATTTATTGCCTGTTATCATTGCCTCGGCTTCCAGACCGTCGTCAGCTGAATCTACCTGATAGCCTGAATTTTGTAGTAGGTTTATTAGCCCTTTTCTGGTTGTTTGATGGTCTTCAACAACAAGAATATTATTCATTTCTTTCCTCCTTTTATGGTTAGAAATTTATAATCTGTTGTGTTTTAACATACAACTTGAAGCATGTCAATATTATTGTTAACATTATCTAATTTTTATTAAATTATTCAACTAATTTTTTATTATACGGAATTAATTTGGAGTACTCGAATTATAAGGAAGGCTTGTTTGGTAAGAGCTTTCGCCCTTGCCAAATATTTTTTTCTTCGAGGACTTTTTCCAGGAGTTCTCGATTTTTTTTTCTTTCCAAAGCCCAAAAAGGGGCCAATAGCTCATCAGGATGAGGATCACTAATAATTCTTTGTATAATTAATTTATCAGGGATGTATTGAATGAACTCGGAGAATAAGTCAATATATTCTTCTCTGGAAAGACATTGATATTCTCCTTGAGTGTACATTTTGGCCAGGGAGGTATCTTTAATAACGTAAAGAAGATGCAATTTAATTCCCTGGATCGGCAAAAGGGAGATATTTTTTGCCGTTTCTATGATCTCGGGCTTTTTTTCCCCGGGTAATCCTAAAATAACATGAACACAAATATTTATTTTTTTTCGTAGTCTGGTTTGTTCGATTGCCTGTAAAAATGTATCTATACCATGCCCTCTGTTTATTTTTTTTAAAGTAGATTCATGAAAGGATTGCAGCCCATATTCTAACCATATAAGATAATCGTTAGCATAATCATTTAGTAGATCCAATACTTGGGGGGTAATACAATCAGGTCGTGTACCAATGCATAGTCCTACAACTCCCGGCATAGAAAGAGCTTCTTCATAAAGTGACTGTAAGGTATGAACAGGAGCGTAAGTATTACTAAAAGACTGGAAATAAGCTAAATATTTATAAGCTTTATAACGTTTTTGAATATAGTGAGTTACTCTTTGGATTTGTTCTTTAATGGAGAGCCCTTTTTGCCAATTTCCCGTGCCGGACCCTTGTTGATTGCAAAA
>JAUWIR010000209.1 GCA_030605265.1 Pseudomonadota bacterium
CAGTATAATTTAATTGTCTCAATTTTAAGACTGTCCATAATTAGGGCTGATGCCCATAATGGTTGGAAAGGCTTAATCCCTTATATATACTGGGTGTCCCGCCTTACGTCGGTAGCCGCAAAAGCTATTTCAAACGCAATCCTATAGCTTTCGGTACAATCACAGAAGAAATTTCTTACAGTGTAATTATAGCAGGTGCCTTACATTTGGTATGGGGATATTTTTCTTATAAGTTAGGATATCCAGTTAGTATCGAAGCTGCTTTTTTATGCCTCATAAATCAAATTAATTCAGTAGATAAATCTCATTTAAACAATGCATTTCAAGCAATCATAAATCATCCTATTCATATTTTTTTATATTTTGCTACTATTAACATCTCTGCCGGTATATTAGGTCGTATATCAAATTGGTCAGTAAGAAGATTATATTTTGATTTAAAATACACTTTCTTCCGAAATACACGAAATACACGAAAAGATTTCTATGAGTAATCATTCAGACCCTCACCCCAACCCTCTCCCCAGCAGGGAGAGGGAGCTAAAAAGGTAAGGCTTAAGGCAGGGGGACTGAACGGTTACTTCTATGAAGCCGGTGAAGGATGCCAACAAAATGTAGGTAATTTTGTCAATCAATTAGACCGGACACGGCAAAAGTAGTCCTCTAATTGCCTGAATGACCCTTATGCGATATGCAGATAGGGGAAAGCAGCCACGAAATGATAAAGGAAATGAATTTCAGTGTTATTTAGTTTTATTTTATCGAGACGATCACTATTAAATATAAAGGCTTGCCGGGGAGAGTATTTTTCTATAAAGCTTTTCAGTGACTTACCTGTTTTGGCTTTCGGCATGGTAGATTTTACCTCCACAGGCAAATAGTCATCTATGATAAAATCAACCTCAGCTTTAGATTTTGTTCGCCGGTATTTAACAGAAAAATTTTTCTTTATAAGCTCATTAAAGACTCGACAGTGAAAAGTTCTCCGTAACTTATTGATATTATTAAATCTTACAAATCAAGCATTATTAATGACAAATATAATAATTTCAAGGACTTAAAACCAGAGCATATGAGAACTTTTCACCGTCGAGTTAAAGATAAAATTTTCATATAGGCTTCCTTTGTCCCGTTTCATATCCAGACTCTTTCAGTTCGCTTCTCTTATTTGTAAAGAAAGGTTTTATTAAAGAAACCACATATGTTTTTTCGAGCAAATTCAAATATTTCTTAAGAGCAGAAGCATTTTGTTGGCTGATTTCCGCCAATTCCTGATAAGAAATTACATTCCCGATCTGTAATGACAAGGCCTTGATAAGGTTAAAAACCTTATAGTCATCAACTAAACCAAGAATGTCTCTTACATCCCGCAGCAGATAAATATTAAAAAGATTTTTTAAGACCTCTCTTTTTTCCTCTTCCTCTTTGGAGATGACAACTCTGAGGATATCCGCCATAGAGGATAAATTTTTCTAATAACGTATTAAATCTCTTTATAATCACCGGATTCAAACTCGCATTCAGGAGGTTAGGATCATGATAATATTGATACATCTGTGGATCCTTGTAGCTTAAATATTCTAAAAAGCTCAAGGGATATAAGGTAAAAGTAAATATCCTGCCTGACGATCTTGGCGACTTTGCGAGATCCATTTTCTAATCGAACAAGCATCCCGCCTTAGACGGAGCTTACGCCCTTAAAACCGCTGGGGGTTCGGGCTCCCATAAACTTAAAATATATCATTTTGTTGCATTTTGCTATTTATAATAGTATAATGTGTACAAAATTATAAAATTATGGGGGTATCAAAAATGGTTACTGCTGTAAGAATATCAGAGCAATTAGTTAATGAGGCAAAAAAATATAGCCGTATTGACCATAGATCTATTACAGGACAAATCGAACATTGGGCAAAAATTGGTAAATGTGCTGAAATCCGGATTTAACTTACAGCCTGATCAAAGAAATCCTAATAGGAATAGGAGAATTGGAACAAGGAGAAAAATCAGAATATAAATTTGGATAACCGCAGTAATATTTATCACGTTATAATGATTGAAAATATATGGAAATTACAATGATATCTCAAAAGCAAATTGATTTATTAGCTGATACAATATCTAAAAAATTTAAAACAAAAAAAATATTTTTATTTGGCTCATACGCCTATGGTAAACCTGGTTATGAAAGAGAATTAGAAGTTGGGGGCAGCCATTGGACAAATTAGCCCTAACAAGGGCGTGATTAAAAATTGAAATGTATGTAAAATTAAAATATCATAAAGACAAATGAAAGATAGTAAATACATTCCAGAAATAATTAACAACCTTAAACAGATAAATCCATATAAATAATTTTATTCGGTTCATATGCAAGCGGAACTGTCTCAGAAGATAGTGATATAGATTTAATTGTTGTATTAGATTCGTCAGAAATTGCTAAAAATTATGAAGAAAAAATGAAAAATAAATTAATGGTTCGTCGGAGTATTTATGAATTAAGCAAAAAGATGTCAATTGATTTAGTAATTTATACAAAAGCAGAATATAAAATTCTTTCAAGCAATAAAAATTCATTTTTTTATGAAATAGAAACTATTAACACTGAAAAAAGCTTGAACTTCAAATCTCTAATAGGGTATTATTAAATTGTAAAATACATGGGGAAAAATACATTAATATAAGAGCAAAATTTTTAATTATGAAAGCGATAGAAAAACAAATACTTGAGGAAACGCAAGGGCTTACTTCTAATGCTTTAAATGAAATATTGGATTTTATTCTATTTATCAAGAACAAGAGGTTAAAAAGCATAAAGAAAAAAATTTCAAAGGATAATTTGAACCTGGAATTAAGTATGATGGACCAAAAGGAATTGCTCCATTTAGAAGAAGAATTTAAAAACTATAAAGAAATATATCCTCGTGATGAATAATAGTTATGCGACCGATACCATGGCTTTAATTCTGAGACTTGAGAAAAGGAAATTAAGTTCAAAAATTAAAGTTCTTTTTGAAAAAGCAGAGAATGAGGAGATAAAAATAATTATCCCCGCAATGGTTTTGGCGGAAATTGGCTATTTGTCAGAAAAGAAAAAAATTGAAACAAATTTAGATGAAATTAAAAAATATTGCAAAAAATATAATTCAATGTTAATTGAACCAATTACTGAAACAATAATAGAGAAAGCATTTGAAATTAAAGATATTCCAGAATTGCATGACAGAATAATTGCTGGAACTTCAGTAAATAAGGGATTAACGCTTATTACAAACGACCCTATCATTTCAAATTCAAAATTCGTTAAAGTAATCTGGTAATAGCAAAAAATACAGGTCTTGGGGTAATAGTCCCTTTAAGTGGGTCAAGCACTAAATCTAATCTTTCAAGAATAATTTGTCCTACAAGTGGTTCACAACGAGGAGGTGTAAAGAAAAATATCCCTCTCATTTTTCAATTCTACTTTTATTCTTATTTCCCCCATATTAATTTTCCTCCCTTTATTGGGAGTAGTAAGACTTTTGCAAAATACAATATCCGATTATGTGGCCTGCCCCATGATCTATTCTCACTTTTTTGAGTATAATTACATCTTAGTGCATCTTTACTTATGCGTCAACCTTTCAACCTTTACATCATTAATTCTAGTCGTTCGGGAATGAGGCGTGTCGGCAAATCCACTTTACTAAGTCAAATAATTCATGATTTTTATAATTTTGAAGATATTTACTATTTTAACTTCGAAGACGAGAGGCTCATTCATTTTGAATCATCTGATTTCAATAATCTATTTGAGATATTTTTGGAACTTTTTGGGGAGAAAAATGAATTTTTGCATTTTCAAGGATATACCATACCAAAAGGCGCCCTCTCTCTCACCACTGAAAGAGGACTTATCAAAAAGTACTTTCATGAATATCTGAAGTGTGGCGGTATGCCTGAATATCTCAAATACAAAGACCAAATAATTTTAAAGAGAATATATGATGATATATTATATAGAGACATTGTAGCCCGATATGAAATTAAGGCCATAAAAGCCTTAAGAGAGCTGGGACTTTATTATTTAACCAATATTTCCGGGCTGTTTTCTTATAATAAGTTAAAACAGATGTTAATGTTAGGCAGTGTAAATACTGTAAAAAGTTATACTGATTATCTAGAAAATAGCTTTTTATTATTTTCAGTTAATAGGTTTTCCTATTCGTTAAAACAACAATTTATTGCGCAAAAAAAAATTTACTGTATAGATAACGGCTTAGCTGATGCAATATCCTTTCAATTTTCCTAGAACCAGGGTAAGTTTCTAGAAAATTTGATGTTTTTAGAACTTAAGCAAAGATACAAGGAAATCTATTATTATAAGACGAAAAATAACCGGGAGGTAGCCTTTCTTGTCAAGGAAGACAAAGGAAATATTATACTTATACAGGTTACAGCGGGTCTACTGGATCAAAAGACAAGGCATCGGGAAGTTAGTGCCCTGGAGCAAGCCATGAAGGAATTAGGAGTAAACAGCGCTCTTATCCTTACTGAAGATAGCGAAGAAATAATAAAAATAAAAAATATATTAATTACTGTCAAGCCAGTTTATAAGTGGTTGATTAACTTACCGTGATGATTTGTTTCTGCTTCCTGCAGGAGAAAGCGAACCGGCCGGCCGAAGCTGACCTCCCGCAATCCCTTGTATTAAAGACTTTCCTGAATTTTGGTATCAACGGCAAGCTCACAAATTATGATTTTTAAATTTGGATCGAGGGCGAGAGAAGCGCATTATCTAAATTATATATTACTCTTGGCTACCTTCAACCCCTTATAGACAAATATCCCTGTTTTTATAGATTTGCCCCTCATGAATGCCTTTAGCTTATCTGAGGCAAGGTAGCGCTCTATCTGCTGCTGTGCCTCTTCATATACCCTATCCACCTCTGCCTGCATTGCCCCTTTCTTTACATACTTTAGCTCTATCACATAGCCATACCGCACATCCTCTGCCTCAGGCACGAGAATCAGGTCGGAATAGCCCACGCCTACGCCTAAGTCCTCCTCTGAAACCGGCCTATACACAGGAAGCGTTGCCAGGAAACTAAGCCAGATACACTGTATAGTGCGCTCATTAAAACCTTGCAGGTCCCGGTGGGAAAGATACTTAAATACCTCCCGGATCACTGTCTGCTCAAACTCAGCCAACCCGCCTTCATAGGCAAGAGCGTCTACTGCGCCTTGTATCCTGAATATATCCCACCTCACTCCCTCAAAGTCCCGCAAAGCTTCCCTGAAATACTCCCAGTACAGATAGCGGATGCCAAGGTTGGGTATCTCCAACACATGCTTATTCCGCACATAGCCCCTTATAGTCAGCAATCCAAGGTAATACAATAACGATATGAAATTATCTCTCTCAGGCACCTCGTCTATCCTGAAGCTCCGGCAAAGCCTACAAGAAACCTCACTATCTCTTATCACCTGCTTCAGAATAGAATAACTGCCGTTTGGGGCCTCTTGCCGCTTAAGATGCCGATCCACGGTAATTAAAAGCTTTATCTTGCTATAGTCGGTTTTTACATTCTCATCATATAATTCATCAGGGACCCTGCCCTCCGCCAGCAACCTGTCGAAAAAGTATATCACCATGGTGGAATTATAAACCTTAGCCACGGAAAAACGATTAAACCTGTAGCCATTATAGTGTATCCTTAGCTTCTCCAGGATCTCTTCCAATGGCCGGCTGAACCCCGTCTCAGTTATTACCTTCTGCCCGAGGCTCTTTACTTCCTCCTCAGTAAAACCAATAATTTCATTGACCTTTTGGTAATCGGAGATATTCTTGGCATTGTTGAAGCCACTTCCCAGATCATCCAAAAGCATAGGGGTCACTCCGGTTATAAATACTCCGGCAACTATCCCTATCCCCTGCTGGGTATAGGCCTTTATCTGCTTGAAAAAGGTCTTAAAAAAACCTGTGCCTTGAGCTAATCTTTTGTAGGTTGGCTCATCGCCGCTGGATAACAGCTCATTGGCAAAATTATCGTATTCGTCTATTAATAAATACACCCTCTGGTTATTGGCCCTGGCCAGATACAAGATATTCTCTATTATAGAGGAGCTGTCCGTACCTTCCAGGACCATATCCCGGATCAGCTTATACAGCTTGGTCAGGATATCTTTATAATTATCCATATACTCCAGGGCCGCTATCCTTACATGATTAATAAACGATTCTCTCAGCCCCCCATACCCGACATCACTGGAGACACCAGAGAAGTCAAACTTTAATATCAAATACTTATTTGCCTCTGTGGTTGGATGGCGGCCGATATGCAGGCCGGCAAATAATTTTGCAAACTCTTGCTTTTTGTTTAAGTCATAGTAGGCGGCCAGGGTATTCAGAAACATGCTCTTGCCAAAGCGGCGAGGACGAAGAAGCAAGAGATATTTCCCTAAGCCCTCCAGGATCGGAATATACCGGGTCCTATCTATATAATAACATCCTTCTGATCTTATCCCCTCAAAACTGGCTACTCCATAAGGCAGCCTTAACATAGCTTTTGTCTCCTTATCTTCTTCCAATATGAATATATCTTCATTCTAGCTTTAACTTATTCTAATTGCAACACAATTGCCTAATGTCCAAACCTCTTCTCCATATTTATCTCATTAGCCGGGTTTTGAAAAGAGTCACCAGCATGTACATAATGAAAGCCACAGTATAGAGCTAAAATACCGATACCATTTCCATTATTAATGGAAATTAATGCTACAATTATTCCACCCACCTTTTTCCAAAGAAGTAGCAGGCTTTATATGATAGTTTAAGTCCTCCCCTTTCCTATTTCAACTTCAATGATGGCAAATATGGAGATTCAGGTCTTGGGGTAATAGACCCTTTAAGTGGGTCAAGCACTAAATCTAATCTTTCAAGAATAATTTGTCCTACAAGTGCTTCACAACGAGGAGGTCCGACCAAACAATCTGTCTTCATCTTCCTATTACATATTGAAAGTGATAGTGTTCCTGCCACGTTCAGCTCTATTTTTTCATCATTGGCGAGAGTAACTATTAGCCGGTCCATTATTTTAAGGCCAAGCACTTCTACAATATCTTGAGGTAAAAGCAACATAACTGCCCCAGTATCTACCATTGCATCGATTATTAACATTCTTACTTCACCATTTTTTATTTTCCCTTCTTCATAAAGAAAAATATCTCTCTCATTTTTCAATTCTACTTTTATTCTTATTTCTCCCATATAATTTTCCTCCCTTTATTGAGGGGTAGTAAGCCTTTTGCAAAATACAATATCCGATTATGTGGCCTAGCCCCCAATATGATCTATTCTCACTTTTTGGGTATAATTACATCTTAGTGCATCTTTATTTATGCGTCAACCTTTACATCAGCAATTCTAGG
>JAUWIR010000325.1 GCA_030605265.1 Pseudomonadota bacterium
ATAAAGGAGAAAATCTATTCTTTGTTTACGTTCCCGATATTAATATCTCCTCCACTGTAATTCAACAAAGAGCTTTAGAAGCAAAATCATTACGGTATTTAGTTCCTCTTGGAGTTGAGCAATTTATAAAAAAATATGGACTCTATTCTAAAGGAGTTTTATGAGATGACTGATCCTGTGGCAGAAAAAAAAATCCTAAAAGGGTGTCAGGCCGCACTTGGAAAAAAAGCGACGGATTTGATTGTATTCGATCTTAGGGGCATATCCGCTTTAGCTGATTATTTTCTCATCTGTAGCGCAACAAATGAAAAACAGGTACAGGCTATTGCTGGTTCCATAGAAACAGCCTTGCTTGAAGATGGTATTAAAATGGACCATAAAGAGGGGTACGAGGAATCAACCTGGATTTTATTGGATTATGGTGACCTGATAGTGCATATCTTTACGGAAAACAAGCGTCAATACTATGCTCTGGAGCATTTATGGGGAGATGCTCCCCAACTGGACCTTTCTCCATTAATTAATGGTGAAGAGAAAAAGGAAAAAAATACATAAGCCTTCATTTTATTTAATTTACACTTTAAATGAAAATCAAGATTATTTGCCTCGGAAAAACAAAAGAGCCCTACATTGTAGCGGGAATCAATAAATTCCTGCAAAGGATCTCATATTATACAAAAATAAATTTTGTTGAATTAAAGCCGGATAATAATCGAATTTTTACCGACAAAATTAAGAGACTATCTCAAGGATACATAATACTGTTAGATGTCCTTGGTAAGGAACTCAATTCAAAACAAATAGCTGATTTAATTCAAGAGAAATCGAATTCAGCATACTCTGAAATCACTTTTTTGATTGGTGGGCATAGCGGCTTCCCCAATTTAGCGGAAAATGTTATTGATCTTCGAATTTCGTTATCTCGATGCACTTTCACTCATCAGATGATTCGACTGCTTTTACTTGAGCAAATATATAGGGCCTATACTATTTTAACAGGGCACCCGTATCATAAATAACTATTATGTAATAGTTCACCACGGAGACACTGAGGCACTGAGAAATGATTTTAGAAGAAAAACTTACAAAGTAGATAATTTGGACAGCGATAGAAGTTCATCGGCATTTAGGCCCTGGTCTATTAGAGTCAGCTTATGAAGAATGTCTTCTTTATAAAGGCATCAAGCTCGACTGTGGATATCGGATGGATATTGTGGTTGAAGAAAAGGTTGTTCTTGAAATCAAAGTAGGTGATACAATAACACCAATTCACGAGGCACAATTGTTAACCTATTCAAGATTATCGGGATGAAGGTAGGCCTTATTATAAATTTTAATGAGCTTGTTTTAAAAGAGGGAAGCAAGAGGCTTGTCTTTTGATTTTTCTCTGTGTCTCTGTGCCTCCGTGGTGAGCTGAACTGTTACATACTTTTTTATTTTTTAAAGTATGGTTAGTTGGGGATAAATAGCAGTATGCAAAAAGATAGTATCAGAAGCCTTGACGTACCTCTAAATAAGAAGTGTGGAGAAAAATTTCAGCCCCAAAATCTCTCTCTAGCTAATCTTTTTAGACTTAGCATATTTGTAAAAACTATTTTTTTGGGTTTTATTTTCCCGTCAGATTGCCTTATCTGCAAGGACCCTCTGAATTGTTCAAACTCAGGGCTTGTATGTCAATCCTGTTTACTGAATTTACCCTTTATACAAGGCCCTATCTGTTACAAATGTGGCTCCCCGATTCAGGCTGCCATTGGTAATATCCCGGCTGAAAAATTATGCTGTTCGGATTGTCAAAATAAAAATTCTTCCTTTCAAGCACGGTCAGTTTTTTATTACGAAGGCATTATCCGGCAGTTAATTCATCATTTTAAATTCCATGGGAAAGTGACCATTGGAAAAACATTGGCTAAACAGTTCATTGACTATCAAAAAAAAGAACCCGATTTTTTCTCCACTCATTGCATCATCCCTGTACCTTTAGGGATAAAAAAATTACGCCAAAGAGAATTTAATCAATCATATATTTTAGCGAAAGTTATTGGTAAATATCTTACTATTCCAGTGTATCCATTCATTTTAAAAAAGATTAAAGAGATTACTCCTCAAATGAAACTATCTCGAAAGGAAAGAATACAAAATATCCGAGGAGCTTTTACTGTATGCAAAAAAAAGCTGATAGAGGGGAAAGATATTCTTTTGATAGATGATGTTTACACTACCGGCGCCACCATTGCCGAATGCAGTAAACTATTATTTCAAAACGGCGCCGGAAGAGTTCACGCTTTGACCCTAGCTAGAAGTATTTTATAAATGTAACTTTTAATTATTTTAAGGAGGGGATTTTATGAGCATCAGAGTAGGTATCAACGGATTTGGAAGAATTGGAAGAAATGTTTTTAGAACTTGTCTTGGAGATGAAAAACTAGAGATAGTAGCCGTTAATGATATCACTGACGCAAAAACCCTGGCTTATCTTCTACAATATGATTCAGTCCATGGGAAATTAAACGCTCAAGTTGAAGCCGGTAATGGGGTTATTTCGGTAAATGGGAAACAGATCAAAGTGACCTGTGAAAAAGATCCGGCCAATTTACCCTGGGGGGAATTAAATGTGGATATTGTTGTGGAAGCTACAGGAATTTTTCGAACTCATGAAAAAGCGGAAAAACATATTACTGCCGGCTGTAAAAAGGTCATCATTACCGCTCCTGCGGAAAATCCCGATGTGACTATTGTTCTTGGGGTAAATGAAAATATGTATAAACCGGATAGCCACCACATCATTTCCAATGCTTCTTGTACTACTAATTGCCTTGCCCCTATAGCCAAAGTATTGGCCGACAATTTCGGATTCAAAAGAGGTATCATGACTACTATTCATTCTTATACCAATGATCAACAAATTCTTGATCTCCCTCACAAGGATTTAAGGAGGGCCAGAGCCGCCGCCATTTCTATGATCCCCACTACAACCGGTGCTGCTAAAGCAGTGGGATTAGTTTTACCCTCCCTAAAAGGAAAACTTGACGGTTTTTCCATTAGAGTGCCTACACCTAACGTTTCAGTAGTAGATTTAGTAGCCGAAGTTGAGAAAAAGGTCACTGTTAATCAAATAAACGCAGCTTTAACAGAAGCAGCGGCAGGCCCGATGAAGGGATTTTTAGGGGTTTCAGACGAGCCTTTGGTTTCCTGTGATTTTAATGGAAACCCCCTCTCCTCTATTGCTGATCTTCCTTTTACCAAAGTAATCGATGACTCTTTAGTGAAGATATTATCCTGGTACGACAATGAATGGGGATATTCCAGTCGTGTCCGAGATTTAATGCTTTATATCTCCGCCTAAAAAAACAGCTAGTAAAGACAGCTGGTAAAGACAGCTGGTAAAGACAGCTGATGAGCAGATGGCTGATAAGCTGATAAGCTGATAAGCTAAAAAAACAGCTCAACAGCTAATCAACTTAACGGCTGTATTTAAAACAGCTTAACAGCTTAACAGCTGTATTATAAAGCTGTCTTATTTCTGGAGGGATAGACATTGAATAAGTTATTTGTTGATGATATTGATGTTAAGAACAAACGTGTTTTAGTGCGCGTGGATTTTAATGTGCCTTTTGATAGCCTTGGAAAGATTAGTGATGATACGAGAATCCGCGCAGTACTCCCTACGATAAATTATTTGTTGGATGAAGATGCCAAGATCATACTCATATCTCATATGGGTAGGCCAAGGGGGAAAAAAGACCCTAAACTTTCTTTAGCCCCTGTGGCTAAGCGTTTGCAAAGACTTCTTCAAAAAGATGTCCTCTTTATTAAAGATTGTCGAGGGGATGAAGTACAACAAGCTGTGGAGAAAATGCAAAGCGGAGATGTGATTTTACTTGAAAACCTGCGCTTTTATCAGGAAGAAGAGGCAAATGCAGAAGGATTTTCCAAACAACTGGCATCTTTAGCTGAGGTATTTGTCAACGATGCTTTTGCCACAGCCCATAGGAAACATGCTTCAAATGTTGGGGTGACCAAATTTCTTATCCCTGCTGCGGGTGGCTTTTTATTAAAAAAAGAGATCACCTACTTTGAAAAAGCCATGGAAAATCCGGTTAGACCTTTGGTGGCCATCCTGGGTGGCGCCAAAGTTTCAGGGAAAATTGAGGTTTTAAAAAATCTGGTCACCAGGGTTGATAAAATCATCATTGGGGGTGGAATGGCCTTCACCTTCCTCAAATCACAAGGGTATGAAATTGGAAAATCTCTTGTTGAGGAGAATATGATTGATTTAGCCAGAGAGATCCTTGAGGCTGCCAAAAAGGAAGGAGTAAAACTTTATTTACCTGTTGATGCAGTTATTGCTGAGGAAGTCAATTCACGAGCGGTTACTAAAATAGTACCGATTCAAGAAATCCCCCCCAACTGGATGGGATTGGATATAGGGCCGGCCTCTACTACACTCTTTGCTCAGGTTTTGGAAAATGCCAAAACTATCGTCTGGAATGGACCTATGGGAGTTTTTGAAATTGACGCCTTTAGTCGCGGCACGTTTGCTTTAGTAAATATAGTAGCAAATTCTTATGCCATGACGATTGTTGGTGGTGGTGACACGGATGTAGCTGTTCATCGAGTAGGTGAGTCTTACAAAATATCCTATATTTCCACAGGTGGAGGAGCATTCCTTGAGCTATTAGAGGGTAAGGAATTACCGGGAATTGCCGCCCTGACATCGAAAAGATAAAGGAGACCTTTATGAGAAAACCAATTATAGCCGGCAACTGGAAGATGCATAAAACAATTATTGAATCCGTAGACCTGGTCAATGACCTTAAGGTTTCTCTTGCGGATGTATCCCCTGATGATATCACTGTTATAGTGGCCCCTGTATTTACCTCTCTTTACGCTGTTCAC
Source organism: Pseudomonadota bacterium (assembly GCA_030605265.1). Taxonomy (GTDB): domain Bacteria; phylum SZUA-182; class SZUA-182; order DTGQ01; family DTGQ01; genus JAUWIR01. The sequence goes on from JAUWIR010000325.1 coordinate 4,897, forward strand.
GAGGTTTTATCCAAACATTGGATCAAATTAAGCGCTCAAAACCTTTTCTGGGAAGAAAAAGGGGCCTATACTGGCGAAATTTCTCCCAGCATGCTCACTGACTGTGGATGCAACTATTGCATTATTGGCCATTCCGAGAGGAGACAATATTTTGGAGAAACAGATGAATCCGTCAATCGGAAAATCCGGGCCGCTCTTCACTTTGGATTGTCTCCCATTGTTTGTGTTGGTGAATCCTTGGATCAAAGAGAAAGCAGTCAGACCTTTCAAGTGATTGAAAAACAAATTAGAGGCGGTTTCTCAGACATTAGCTCCCTTCAAATGGGAAATATCACCATTGCTTATGAACCTATTTGGGCCATTGGTACAGGAAAAACAGCAACTCCTGAACAGGCCAATGAAGTCCATGCGTATATTCGCAAATTAATATCGCAACTTTATGATTCAAAAACAGCCGATCAACAGTGTATCCAATATGGAGGAAGTGTTAAACCCAATAATGTCAACAGCCTTATGGAAAAACCCGATATTGATGGAGCACTGGTTGGCGGGGCAAGCCTTGAGGCGGAATCTTTTACTTCTCTTGTTTTGGGGACATTAAAGGCTTACTCTAAGGCATAAGCTACTGTTAAAGAAGAAAAAGAATTTATTTTTTTCCAGTTATGCTGATTTTTAATTTCCATAATCATTATTTATTTTTTAATATTGAGTCCGAAAGTATAAGTTTTATCAGCACTTCTTCAGTATCTAT
>JAUWIR010000442.1 GCA_030605265.1 Pseudomonadota bacterium
CATAGAATGTTATCAATTCCTTGATCACCTGGAATCCAAAGGGATTATTCGTTTACCGGAAATTAAACTGAGCAAACCCAAAGGCACAAAGACCAAAGTATTGAGGACGGAGGCTGGGGAGATGCAGGAGCTGATTACAGGAAAAGCTAGTCAATTATTTCCGTTAGTAATCACAATGGTTACCACCAAGCCGCAGAGAGATCTTTGGTATGAATTTATAGATCGCTATCATTATCTTGGGTATCACTTGCCCTTTGGCGCACAATTACGATACTTTGTTGAAACAAAAGAGGGGACCATTCTGGGCTGTCTGCAATTTTCCAGTCCGGCCTGGAGAATGTCGCCAAGGGATGATTATATTACCTGGAATACTGAGCAACGAAAGCGCAACCTTCAAAGGGTAGTCCAAAACAGCAGGTTCCTTTTACTCCCTTGGGTCAAGGTTAAAAACCTGGCCAGCGCCGCACTTTCTTTGGCTTGCCGGCGAATCCGGCAAGACTGGGAACAACGCTTTGGCTATCACCCGGCGCTTTTAGAGACTTTGGTAGACCCAACAAAATTCGAGGGGACTTGTTATAAAGCGGCTAATTGGCTACATGTGGGCACAACTACAGGACGAGGGCGATTTGATCAGTACAAGAAAGCCAATAGAATCGAACCAAAAGAGATATATCTCTACCCCCTTACCCCCCAATTTCGAGAAGAGCTTTTAGTAGAATAAAGCTCAAAATTTACCATCCATTAGTAAAATAATAGATCCTGTAAAGTGTGGGTTATAGGGGGTGTCCTAAAAGAAAAAGGTTTATGAAGGTTAGAATAGAGTTTTGACAGGCTATTACAGAATATAAATTCTCCAAAAATTACGTCAATAAATTCAATTAGTTAATAGTTAAGAATTTACTAACTTTGGTATTCTGCAACAGCCTGTCGCTACACGAAGCGAAAGAGTCACCATTACCTAATAAGGCTTAGGTCATAAAATAATATTATCAAAAATAAGCTGCGTAATAATTCCATCCTATAGGTAAAAGATCAGATGGACTGAAAAGTTCCCATGGAGGTACCCATGGAGAAAGAAAATCAGCAACCCAGGCAGAATTGGCAATGGGGACCCAAAGTCCAAGGGAATCAACAGGATCAAAGGTGATAGTATTTTGATATCCCGGAGCCAGTGAAATTGGGTTGGGATTTCCCCAAAAATTTAGCATAGAATCCGGAGGCCAATGGCTGAAGGGAGTACCCCAAATATCAGATGTCCCTTGTATATAACCAGGGATATCTAAATAAACTACATTGCCGTAATCATCATTATAAAGAATATAATAAAAAGGCATAGCCGGGTCCCACACAAAACACGGTGCTACCGGGAGTACAGTATCTGAAGTTAGAGAATTTATTATCGTCTGGCTACCACCCCAAGGGGGAGTGTAGTTTAATGCAGGTGAAAAAAGAGGCCATAACACATTATAGGGTGGAAGCGCTTTCCATAATTGAGCATTAACTGGTAATATGTACATAATACTAAAAACAAAAATCATGGCGCTTATTGTAAAAAAATAGTGTAATTTACTTTTATACATAACATTAACCCTTCTTTAACCTTTCTTTGTTTACAACTTTTTTTATAATCCTCAGATAAAACAGACTTTAAATAAAACAGACTTTTTTATTTTACAAGCTCACCTCCTTTCATTTTGAATAATCTTATAGTTGCTGTTGATTGGCGGCAATACCAGCTGTTTACTTTATGGCGGATGGCCGGATCAGTAAATAATTATGGAGCAAAATAGTAAAGCTTGGTTCTTTATTTTTACCATGTAATCCACAGTAAAGGTAAGAGTTTTTTTATTTTTTCTCAATTTCCTACATTATCAATAAAAAGGGAATAAGTATACTGATTCAATCACTGTGTCCATCATTTGCGATAATACTCCCGGGGCTACTATTCATTATACCCAAGACGGACGAAGCTCAGAGAACATTACTGGAGACTGGATTGGTATTATTCCCTGATGAGGGGATATTTTCTTCCAAAGGAGGAGGGGATTATTTCTCATTTGTCCAATGTCAAGGTCAGACCCCGTCTTCGGCACAGAGAACAATTCGAGGCTATGCTTAATCGCTAAGGACTCTTGTGGTCTTGTTGTTTTCGCGAATTATGTTTATAATCCATTGGAGGTAAAAAATATGTTATCGGCAACCTTGGATAAAATAAGAATAAAAGGAAGAGAAGAAGGAAGAGAAGAGGGAAGAAAAGAGGAAGTTCTTGGTCTTTTGAAAATATATCTTATGGCTCGTTTTAATGAGGCGCCGGAGGAAATTATGGAGAAGTTGAGGATGAGGGAAAATATTCAAGAATTAGAAAGCTTGGCTGCGAAGATTTATCAATGTCAAAGCCTGGAAGAAATAACCAGGGTGTTATAATCAAACCTTCTTGCCGGCTTAAAATTATGATCGGCAAAGATTGCCAATCCTCCCGGACCACACTTCATGCAAAAATATTCTGCGCATCTTCATTATAATTTTAATAATTATTTTAACTCTTAACTTTAGAAATAAAATAATAAAATATCGAAGACATTCAGTAATGGAGGTTGGATTGTGATTATTGCCTGATGAGGGTGTATTTTCTTCCAAAGAAAGGGGATTATTTCTCGGTCATTTTGATTTTATCCAATGTCAAGGGCAAGTCCCAAATTCCTTACACATGTCTTTTCAAGAAATAAAAATATTATTCTCTGGTAACCACCCATAAAGTGTTTGATTCCCTGTTTTCTGCACTCATCCATAGGTGAGGAACAATAGCCTCAAAAAAAATAGTATCTCCTTCATTAAGCGACAATTTCTCATTTCCCAATTCTACTTCAATTGATCCTTTAAGAACATAGCCAAATTTATGCCCTGCATGGGTGATCTGTTCATCAAAGGATTTTTCAGCTGGTCCAAGTTGTGAGATGAAAATTTCATTCTTGGAAACTCTTGCATCTTTGGTTAAAAATTCTAATGCGTTGCCTGCATTTTCAAATTGTAGACTTTCTCTTTCTCCCTTTCGGGTAACAATCCATTTTTTGTGTTTTTCAATTCCAAAAAACTCAATAGGATGTACATTTAAAGCCATTGCAATTTTGTGGACAGTGGTCATTGAAGGGGAGATTTTTGCATTTTCAATCATGGAGATAGAGCTTTCGGTTAAGCTTGATCGGGTACTGAGTTGTTTGATTTTGATGCCTTTTGCTTTTCTGATAGCCTTGATCTTTTCTCCCAGTTTAGTCAGAATATTTTCCTTAATCTCCAGATTAACGTTATTTTGAATGATCGCGAGTAATTCTTCATTTTTAAAAGGTTTTTTTAAGTAGTCAATTGCCCCATCTTTCATTGTGGATACTGCTGATTCTACAGAGGGATACCCTGTTATAATAATTACACTGGAATGGGGAGAGACCCTTTTTATCTCACTAATTCCTTCAGTACCGTCAAGGTCAGGAAGCTTGAGATCTAATAAGACAACATCAAAGATGTCATTTTTTAATTTATCAATGGAATCATTAATATTTGTAACAGCAGATACCTTGTATCCATCCTTCACCAGTAGTTCTACCAGAAATTCGCTAAGATCCTGGTCATCATCGACCAGCAATATGTTTGCTTTATCAAATACCATCTTTTTTCTCCCAGATTTATAGTTATCTATTTAATATCAATCATAAAACTCTTTATAAGACCTGAGTAGATTATACCATATTATTATTTTTTAGCAATAGTATTTTTAAATATATTATAAATTCAAATTATTTTTCAATCCTTAAATTCATTTGTAGAATTTTATTGCTGAAGTAAATATTATTATAGCCAGACTGCTTCGCACAGAATTTCCCGGCGCTATGGCGCTATCTATCACCTCATTTCCAGTTTGAATACCTCGGCCAGGGGGAAGACTGAAAGCCGGGCCCATTCTAGGAAATCAAGATTTTATCGAGAAGATCAAGCCTGCACTCAGCAATAAGTCTGTCCCGGATGGAAGAGAGCCCCAGACAGGAGCGCCTTGCTTTTAGACCCTTCCCGGAGCAGCTTCCGGGAAAAAAAAATCAAAAGGACAACAACAAGGAAGGGAGTAAAAGGCAGCCTCTTGGGCATATTTCGCCATGATGGCTACACCATCCCCTGCCAGAAATAGGTAAACCCTGGCCTTCATAAGCCCTACCATAAGCAAAACTATAAAACAATTTTCATCACAAACTGATAATTCAAGACTTGACCCCAATTTTCCCTTAATTCATGCTCCTTTCACGCCGCCGTTTCAACAAAATTAAATACCGGTACCTTAATAATCCTCTCTGGTTTAAACTTATTTTTGGCA
>JAUWIR010000393.1 GCA_030605265.1 Pseudomonadota bacterium
CCGCGACAGTCTCATGCTCCACCAGGCCGGTCGATTCGCTGAGATTGACAGCTGGTCCGTAAGCTAAAAGTTCGGCCGCCCTGCCCACGACGCTTGTCGTCATATAGCGAACATTGATTATTGCGTCCGCTCCCATCTCTGCAGCTTGAGCAATCATCCTACTGGTAGAAGTTGTCCGAGCCCTTCCCATCATCTCTGTGTATTCAGTCAATTCGCCGCCAAGAATCAACCTGACTAAGGCAGATAGATCTTTGCCAAGCCAGATGGCATATACAGTATGACCCTGGACGAGACCGAGGACCTCGGTGATCTCTCGGCCAGGTAGCCTTGAGGAATTCAATAGCAACAACTTGGGAACGGTCTCCTCAGTAGGTAGAGGCTCCTCTGTTGAGGTTTTGTTTATCCTTTGTTCGATAGCCACTGTCAATAAAACTATAAGGATACCCCCCAGTAGGCAGAAAACAGCTATCCTGAACCACCAGGGCACGACTGGATCATCGGAGACGATTACATACCATGGTATTCCGGCAAATATTGCAGTGAACAGCCCCAGCACAAAGGCGAGGGAGCCAATATTTCGAATGATTTTCATAGCTCCTCCTTACTATAATCTTAGATTATACTATTATGCTACTTATTTGCGTCTCTATATTAATTAAGGGAATAAAAAGTAATATAATTGATGAACTCCTATTGAAAAATATACTGAAAATGCTATCATTTCTCTTATAGCTTTATCCTGCTTGTATTTCAATTAATGCTATCGTATTCAATTTATATAAATTTGTCAATTGAAGTTATAATTAATTTTATTAAATTGATATAATAAGAAAATATATTCTTGTAAACATGAAAAGGGTTGGTAGAAATGACTTTGTCCAAAGTAGTTAGTAGCATAAAGTTTGTGCCAATGTATTTAACAATCATACAATAGGGTTGTTGTGTAATAAGATTTTTACTTCTATAAAACAATCAGTTAAAATGAGTTAAAATTGATAATTGAACAACAATTTTAATGAAAAAAGGTTAAGGATTAATAAATAATGGATTTACAATTACATAGACCAAGAGGATTTTCCGGAGAGGCAGATCAATACCTGCCAAAGGTAATCAACAGTCTAAAACGTAGGCTGAAAAAAGCACAAGACTCGCTTACATATGATAGTCTCCATTTACCAAACAAACAACTTGAAGAATTCGCAATTGTTTTAGTCGAATTTGCTGAGGATATTCATAATGATATCGGTATCTGGAAAAGCTATGAACAATATAACCTTGAATTTTTCAATACTCCGATACCATTTGTTCTTCAACCAAATTCAAAGGCCAAAGGAAAAGAGTTGTTCAAATGTCGAATTCAGCATCTATTATGGATTTTATATTCGGAACTAGACCAAGAACTTGGACTTTCACCAACACATCAAGGATTAATCCTGTTATCAGAGCTGATAACTGATTTTCTGGATGAGCAATTTTCGAATATTCCTCATGGCTCAGGTCTAAAAATGTTCCTTTCCCAACCAAATCAATATGGTTGGGATGTAAAGAGGAAACTGATTTGGTTAGGCTGGCACTCGTATTTATTCAGGCAAAGCTTTCAGAATTATGTTATCGAAGAGCATGATGGTAAAATAGAGATTCCTATAATTGATGATTTTATCTGCCAGGAAAACACTTGCTGGTCCGGGCTTGGTGTTATCGATATTTTGGCAGCGACATTGGATATTGCAGATGAGCAGCGCTCCGAGTTAAAAAGCTGGTATGAAAGGCATGCCGCATATTATAAGGTTTTGGCTATTAAAGGCCCCATTATAGAAGTAGTGAATTTGATTAATGATAAACCATATACTGTCAGAATGAATGAGGATAGTGATCGATTTGATGTTCGACAGATCGTTTCCGGAAGCTTAGTGCCTTGGAATAAAGAATGGTATTGGTCTGGTAACCAGATGGTCTACGATAATAAAAATAAAAAGTTTATTCAGGAATTAAAAAGTAATTTTCTTCAAAAAGCATCCCGAATAGCTTACCGTTATTGTACGCAAAATGCTCAACAAGCAAGAGAGAGGGTCAAGGCCCTTTATGATGAGTTTGTAAAGTATCATGGTGATGATTTTGTCATCTATCCGGATGGCCTTTCAATGGCTGCTGCTTGGCAAAAACAATATCGACTCCAATATGAATCTCAACCCAAAGAGGCCGTCTCAAAGATTATGAAAGAGCATAATCTTGAACATCCATGGCCCGACATCTCTCTTCCTCCAGAGTTTACTGAAAGTAAAAATGGCCTTGGTGTCTATTATAATCCGGATGAAGGTCAGGAGATTATGCTGGGATTCAATGATGTTGTAAATGGACTTAAGAAAAAAGGACTAGACCTTAATGAAGATGATGGGGACAGTATTAGGGAATTGATCTTCTCGGATTCAATTAGCCCTGGATTTGTTAATAAATTAGTCCAAAAATATGGTGATGAGTCCATTGCATCAGTATTTTTTATTGATAAGAGCCGGCATAAATATTATCTGAATTACTTACTCAGAAGGTATAAAGGGCACTTTTATAGAAACAGGTATCCAAGTATTTCATTTTTAGCGTAAAGATGCCAAGGGGGGGAATAGATATAATGAATGAGGTAAATTACAAAATAAAAAGTGCCGGGTCATGAAAAATAAGGATACAAGAGTTATTGGTTATTTTGCATTCCGAGCTGGGACAATGTATGCCTTTTGTGATGGAGATGCTTGTGTGATCGCCGGTTCTGAAAAGGCATTAAAAACCTATATCATAAAGCTAGGCAAGGGAAAAATTAAGGGCTATACCATTAAAAAGACTCGATATGGAGAGATTCTCACAGCAATAGCCTTAATTACCTCCCTCTTTGCAGTAACATCAGTTCAGAATGCGTTATAGTTAAAATGGCGGTTATAGTTTTGCTTTACTGTGTAATAGATATTCTGCACATCTACAAATATAGCACCTTTTTTCATGTTAATTTAATATGAATAATAGGTTTAAATCAATCATATAGAGGAATCCATTTTCTAGTCAAACATATATTCATTCACGATTCATCAAGGCTCTCTAACAGTTCAGTCTTTCTCCGGTCCAGAGAAACCAACTGTGATTTTAATACCCGCATCTCTTTGTTGACCTGTGCTAATTTATTCTTGATCTTTTTCTTCTTAAGGTAGTCGCTGCCATATTTTTCATTGACAAGCGTCTCTACTTCACTTCGGATAAGCTTATAATAGGGATTCCCATGCATATAATTAATCCGGTACTGAAGTCTACCCTCCTTCATAGCCTCAATAATTTCATCCTGTGTAAGCCCAAATTCTTTGCGAGCAGACTTATCGCTTAGAGAGCCACCTTTTGTAGTCCAAGCAGATCCAGTTTCTTCAGGATACATATCTACTCCTAATTAATATCGACATTATATATTTACTTGATAACTTCACTAAAACGATTTTTATCAAACTTTTTAGAAGAATCATTATAATTTGGTCATCAACATTTTGTGAAAACTAGTTTTCTCTTAATTCAGCATATGACTAGACAGATGCCCATATTTTACCACCAGCATCTCATATATTGGTAGATACTATTATACGCTTCTTTGATATAAATTTATACAAATTTTTTAGGTTTTAAATGATGAAGGAGGGGCTAACCTAAGTTGCTGAGAAGCACTGCCGGGTAGAGCCAATGGTCCGGTCGCTCGCCTTGGAAGGTAAAAATGACCTTGAGCGATTCAAACAATTGAATTGGGGATTGCGGACATGGGCCTCATGGGATTTTAGTTTCTTGGCTTGCCGTCACTAGCAGTGAACCATCCTCACAGTAATTCAACACATCACAAAAATTAACAAAACGTAATGTTTGGAACTTATCAAAGCCTAATGAACAAGCAATAGTTAAATAATAAAAAATAGATTAAGAAAATATATAACCACACTTATTTTAAAATTATTTTTATATAATATATATATAATTTTAAAATTGAATTTTTTTATTATTATTATTAAATTTTCATGCTCAGCAGAGGATAACTACTCTTGTGATTAATTTTTTCAATTTGAACTGTTCAATCCTCTTTTGGATAGTAATGCTCCTATTTTTTATGCCCGCCTTAACCTTGTTTAATATTCCCGCCTATGTCCAATGTAAGCATTTTTCTAATTGGAAGCTTTTTACTTTTCTAATTACTATTATTAACCTATCCTTTATCTTCACTATCCTTCTTTCTCTTTTTCCCTGTGAGGCAGTGGGAAAGAATTTACCGGATAGCCAATGGATATCCTTTAGTGAGGAATCTATAAAAAATTTGAAAAGTTCTTCAGAAAAGATGCCCAGGGTAACTGTTGTAGAATCAACAAAAGATCAGGTAATTTTTAAGGTTACCATTCCTGGTATGTCCACGGCCCTTCATGAGAAAAATAAAGAAAAATTCAGGATTATACGATTGGGACAATATTCCGGTGAATTGCCTCCCGGGCAGCCTAATTTGCCTTGCATAAGAAAACATGTGCATGTGCCCCGCGGGAAATCTGTTGACCTGCAGGTCACCTTCCCAAGGCCGGCAATCTCTTACAAGGATTATTACCTTTTCCCGATACAGCCCCCGCAACCCTATCATGCAAAAGTGATCGGGTTTCAAATAAATAAAGATGTCTACAGTCAGGATAATTGGCTGCCGGAACAAATGGCCCATTGCGGCCCACTTGAGATCATGCGGGGCCAAACACTATGCTTGGTAAGTATCTAGGGTGTTTAATATCTGGCATTTCCAATACATTTTTTTCATGCTAGTTTTGTGTCATCAATTTTAAATTTAAAACATGTCTTCGTTTTGGATAAATATGATAAAGCAAGCATATGTTAATAA
>JAUWIR010000453.1 GCA_030605265.1 Pseudomonadota bacterium
ATAATTTATGCTTTTTTGTTTCAATTTGTTTTTTTTGGGAATCATCCTTTGGTTTGTCATGAGGGGGCGGATGGGTATCTATAGCATCGTGCCTTTTGCCCGGCTTTTCCGAAAATTCAGAGGGCTTATCATCGGGCCGCGGCTTTTGCTCAGAGGGGTTGGTGTCGCTCATGGTTTATCTCCTTCTTGTAGTCATGGAAATTCGTTTATTTATGATGCCACCATATCCTGAATTTAGTAATAAAATACCACATCATTCCTCCAAATATTCCTATCATTATTATAATTTCCGGTTGTGTGATTGAACCCTCTGAAAGTGTCCCTGCTGTGACTTTAAATATAAACAATGTAAATGATATCCAAAATATTAAAGAAGAAACAATAATATGAGTTTTAAATTTTTTACTAGTTTGTTGGATTGTTGTTAATGCTGTGCCAGTTGCTCTTATTTCGCTTTGAATGGCAATCGGCGTTCCACACATAGGGCATGTGGGGGCATTGTTAGAAATCTTTCTATTACATTCAGGGCAATTTATTAGAGCCATTTTCCACTCCTTCCCTTTTTGCGCCATTCTGGGCACTTTTAGTATAAATATCTCTTTTGGCTTATGTGTTTTGGTTTAAATATTATTTCCATAATCCATTTTTATTTTTTCTTGCACATCTGTAGGCATCTAAAAATCTATTCTCATATTTTACATTGGGCGGTATGGTCATAAGCCCTGCATATCCAGCCTTTAGCATTTCTTCGTTAAGCATTTTACCGTCAAACATATCCTAACAACCTACCATATCTATCCCTTTTTTGAACATCAAAATCTAATGTTACAAGATCGCCGCACTTAACAAGGGTTTTGATATACTTTTTTGCTTCTCTCCCCTGGGTGATAATGTGCTTTATGTCCTTTCCGCTTCGCTTAGCGTCCTTTTTTGCCTTTTTGTTGCCCCTGCACTCAGGTGTGTCAATGCCTATTAGGCGGACGGATTCTTCTATTTTGTGATATTTTACTTTTAGCGTATCGCCATCAATTATCCTTAAAACTGTAGTCAGTCTTTTATGTTCTGCGGCATAATTGTTTGCATAACCTAATAGTAAAATAATTGAAAAATATACTATGCTTTTATAAAAGAAATGCTTTTTCATTTTCGGATAAAATATCCCTTTTCTTGATGTCACAAGTCAAGATCTGACACCTTTTTACTTAGCATTTGCTCAAAAAACTCGCGGCATAGCGCTACTAAAAAAAACCAAGTTTCTTTAATTTCAATAACTTAATTTTTTAAAACTAGCGGCGGTCGCTGCCTTTTTACTTCCCTTTTTTCTTTTTAGTGGCCATGACCGTGGTGTAGAGGTGCTCTAATTGAGTATTATCCAAATCCCTAATGGAATGCACCCCGTATTCGGCAAAGATATAACCGTCCAGGGCTTTTTTAGTTAAGCCCAACTGATTTTTAGCTGCAGCGAAAATGGCGCTATAGCGGGCCTTACGGTACAGCTCATTATCTTTTTGCGGTAAATCGTGGGCTTTGAGCAGGCGGCCCTTCCAGGCCTTTAAGTATGTTTGCGCCTTCGGGAACTCTTCTTCCCTGATTTTTCGATAATAGACCACCTTGAACCTTTTTTTTAGGGCATTATAGACGGCCGCATAGGATTTAGGGTTTTTGCTGACCAGCTTTTCAAGCTTGACAATCTCCTCCACCAGGGCTTTGAGCTTGGCTGCCTGGTCCTCTCTTAAATCCCCAGGCTGATAGGTGTAGGCATAAGTCTTGTGCACTTTTGTATTATTATAAACGTCCCCATGATAGTAATCCCGCCCAACATTTAGATGCCCAGCAATATTATTGTCGCCTTTAATATTGCCGATGGAAACTATTATTTCTCCTTTTTGCGAAGGTTCGCCGGTTTTTAATAGCTCATCTATTGTTACATCACCTATTTCAGCCAATTTCATAAGAATTTGTATGCCTGGAATTTCTCTGCCCTTTTTATAGCCCGATAAACTTCCTGGGCTAACTCCTAGCATTTTAGCTAAGTTTCTTTGAGTGAGTCTATATTCATCGAGCAGTTTATTTATGTAGCGCACGATGTTCTCTTTTATTTCCATAATTCAATAACCTATACATGAAAATATCTTTTTATTGGCGCTTAATAAATTAAACACAACATTCCTCTTGACATTATGTTCAAGATCCCGTACATTATAAACATGAAACTTAAACTTTTAATGGAAGCAGGCAAAAAAAAAGATCAATTCACTATTATTCGTGCATTAATGGCCCTCCATAATATCCGTCCGATGGATATTGCCAGGGCTGCAAAAGTCTCCGCGGCAATGGTCTCCCGTGTAATTCGCGGTGTAGACAAAAGCCGCCATGTGCAACAGGTAATCTCCTTACAGCTTGGCGTCCCTTATGACGAGCTTTGGGGAGATTAACCTTTCCTTATAACTAAAGGAGGTGATGCATTACCCCATAAATTAACCACCAGCATAATACACTAATTATTCACTATTTACTTCTGTTTTTTCTCTATGAAATAAATTTATCACATTAAATATTTTATCTCAATACAATAATACATAATTTTTCGGAGGGGGACTGCAAGTGTGTGAATTGCAGCACTGCACATTTTGTCAAACAAAGGATGGAGGCATGAAACAGATCATCAAAGATTTTGCAACCCGTTACCTTTATCGCATTTTTGTGTATGAAAAGGGTGACGTTAGAGGGCATGACCTTTCCGTGCGGGCCTTTCAGGATTTTCTGCACCAAAAAGGAGTGCAGTATTCCATAAGGGCCCTCTATGATTATGCGGAAGGGAGGCTTCCTTTTCCGGCCGCACTGCTGCCCTATTTAATTGAATTTTCCAATGACAGAGAATTGGTTTCCCTTTTTTTGCCGGCCATAAAAGGCGCCATCAGCAAATTGAGCAACAGGTACGAAAAAAAAGAAGCGGAGTTAAAGGAGGAAATAAGCGTGGTGCGCCAGGCAAAAGAAGGGTTATCCCTGTAAGGAGTAATTTTTATGAGACAAACCAAGTATTGTATAGCCGTTGTAGACGATGCCCTTCAGTTACTAAAGGAAATTAGCGGCATGGGGCCCTCGACCTTGAGGGAGATATATCTTTGTGTGGGTATCACCAAGAACAAGGCCTTCCGCATATTGGAAACCTTGATTGCCCAGGGCTTTATAAAAAAGGATGAACACCTGTATTCATTTGGGGATGCCGCACTAAACCTATGCCGTAATAATGCTGAACGACTGAAAAAGGTACAAAATAAACTTGACCAGGAATTGGTTGGTTGGGAGGGATGGTAATGGAAACTAAAATACAAGATGCTTTGGTTACACGCGAGCAACTAATCAGTAAATATGCTGAGGAAAACAATCCGGAAAAAGAAACCAGGATGAAAATCAGGGACATTGCCTTGATAATATCAGGACAAGTACAAGGCTTTGCCCATTCAGAAAAATACTCGGAATTGGCCACATTGGTGCTCCTTAAAAAGATCAAGGACACTAAAGTTTACCGCGAGATGGGTGACGGCAAATGGGAAAGCTATTGCGAAGCCTGCGGTATGTCCGGCAGAAGAGTTGACGAAAAACTCCTTCATCTGCAAAAACTGGGCGCTGAATTCCTGGAAACAGCCCAAAGGTGCCGCCTGACCAACCGCGACCTTCGCCGCATTGAAGCCCTGCCTTCCGATACCCGCATTGAAGTTGTTGACAAGATATCGGCCATTGAAAACCCCGGCAAAGAGCAGATCAAAGAATTGATTGGCGCTATTGAAGACCAGCAAACGGAATTAACCATCCTCAAGGAAAAGCAGCGGAACCTGGACGGCAAACTGGATAAAAAGGACAAGCTCATCGTGCAGGGGCGGGAGCAGGTGTACACCCTGGAGGACGAGGTGAGAGCCTTAAAGGAGAAGCTGTCCACGGGGGTGATGACCTATGACGACCAGAAGGCACTGGATATTATAATTGAGGTAAAATATGCATTCCACAGCGTTTTGCGAAAGATAGCCTCAATTGATCTTGATAAGGCCGGCAACATCACAAAGGGCACTGTAGCCGCCTTGTATGAACACCTAACCAGAACGCTGCGGTTGCAGGTAGGCGGCGTGATGGATGCCCACCGGGAGCTTGCTCAGGGCGACCTTTTCGAGCGCTTTGACCAGCTAAACTATGCCGACGTGAACCCCGTTGACAGAATAATAGTCAGCACGGAGAAGGACAAGCTCATTAGAGCGAACATAG
>JAUWIR010000323.1 GCA_030605265.1 Pseudomonadota bacterium
GGGAATAGATACAATAAAATTGCTAAAGGGTTTGATGAAAAATCCTGGAAGATAAGAAAAGATACTGCTGAAGGCTTAACAGATGTAATATCTATTCTTGATGAATACGATGAACTTACCAGCAATTTTAAGGAAATATCAAATCTTCTCATTAAAAGTCTTCAACAGGAATATCAAATTGATACGTATCTTGTTTTGACAAAGAATTTTCATGAATTATGTAATTTACAGAATACCCCCGAAGCTTACTACATTGATGAAACTCTTGGAAGCAGGCTTATTGATACGAAAAAATTTACCAAAGATCAATTACAGCAGCTTCTTCAAACCAGGAGAAAGAAGGGGAGAAGTTTGCAGTATAATTACGGGGTATTATACCCCTCGGATGAGAGCGCCCTGACAAGTTTTCTTTCAGAGCAGTACAAAGGGTTTCCATTGGTAACTATGGGGGAAGTTTTTCCCATATCCCGAGATATTCTTCAGAAAATTCCCCTTAAATATATACTGCGTTACCTTGTTCTACCTTTCAAACTTGAAGGCCGTCGCCTGTTTATGGCCATGGAAAATCCCCGAAACATGGAAATAATATCAGATCTACAGTTTATTATCGGATATTCAATAGTTCCTTTTGTTGCCGGTGAGTATTACTTAATCAACACCATAGAGAAAGCCTATAATACCACCGTTAATGTTGCTGAAATTGATAAGGCTGTGGAAAAAATCAAAAAGGAAGAAGATTTAGAATATGTAGAAGAAAAGGATGAGGATTTTTCTACAAATCTGGAGGAGGAACTCGAAGGGGTCCGGGGACCTGTAGTAAGGTTGGTAAATTTAATTCTCAAGGAGGCTATTACTCAAAAAGCAAGCGATATTCATATAGAACCTTATGAAAATGAATTGAGGGTCCGCTTTAGAATTGATGGAACTCTCATCAAAGTCATGAGCCCACCCTTTAAATTTAAAAACAGCATTATTTCACGAATAAAAATTATGTCACGTCTCAATATCTCAGAAAAGCGTCTTCCTCAAGACGGCAGGTTCAAGGTTAAATTAGATGGGCAGTGTATAGACTTACGTGTTTCCACTATTCCGGGCAATTATGGTGAAAAAGTAGTTATGCGGGTCTTGGATAAATCGAACCTTCAACTAGACATAGTCAAACTGGGGCTACAAGAGGAAGATTTAAAGGCCATCATGACCTGTATGTATAAATCCAAGGGCATGATTTTGGTAACCGGCCCTACCGGAAGTGGAAAAACTACTACCCTCTATTCAATGCTTAAAAAACTGAATGATGGATCGAAAAATATCAATACAGCCGAAGATCCCATTGAATATAATCTCAGGGGGGTTAATCAATTTCAAATGAATCCCCGCATAGGATTTGATTTTGCCTGCGCACTTCATTCTTTAGTTCGATTGTTGGATATGGGCATTGAATCCTTCTTAGTGGCTACTTCAATAAGTCTGATTATTGCTCAAAGATTGATGAGAAAAATATGTCCTGATTGCAAAGAAATAATAACCCCAAATGAGATGCATTTGGATATTCTCAAGAAAAGAGGAGTAGGTCCCTCAAAGATAATTTTTTATAAAGGCAGCGGATGTATTCAGTGCAATTATACAGGATATAAAGGACGGTTAGCTATCTATGAAGTATTGCCTATGTGGATGGATATTCAGGAAGCTATCATTAAAGGGGAATCCTTACTTGAGTTAAACGAGAAAGCCAACCGGCTGGGTCTTGAAGTTTTGCAGAAAGTGGGGCTTTCCAGGGTACTTGCCGGTATCACCACTATTGAGGAGTGGTTGAGAGTTTCTTTATAATAAAGAAAAGATGATAGGCCCCCCTTCAGCAAGGAGAGCCTACCATAGAGCATTGAAGTGCCTATTTCTTACCTAACCGATTTACTTACTTCACTTTACTTACCTACTCCTACTAACCAACTAAAAAAATCGAGAATTGAAAAAGGGCCAAAGGTACCCTGATAATACTGCCGGCGCTATTCCGGTAGCCGGCGGTAGAAGGACTGTTGGCACTATTGTAGTTGCAGGTGCAATAACCGCCGTTGGAGGAAAAGCCGTGATTGGTGAAGTTGGCGGTAACGGTATCGTTAGCGGTACATAGCCGGAAGGATAAATATATACTACCAGCGGAGGTATAATGCCAGATAGTTTAATAGGGTCGGCATCCAATGGCTTGATGACCACCTTATCAAGTAATGTTACTGCAGGATCTAAATAGATAGTAGTTACTCCAAGAAATTGGGGGATTACCTCTTCTGAATTAATGAATCTGGGTGAAAAAAATGGCTGAAGATTCCCTTGGATTGAAGCTGTGTTCCCTGGGACTCCCCATGAATTTATGAAGGGGTTGAAATATTGGTGCGAGGGAAATGCTGATTGAAAATTTCCCGGCTGTGCAAATCCAAATGGGTTAAAAGGAAAAAAGCCCTGAGCTGCTATTGATTGTGGTGAAAAGTAGATTATACTCATTGCCATCGCTAATATGAGGCCATGAAAAAAAAATTTTATTTTTGTTTTTTTTTGTAGATGCTGGGATAACATTTTTTTTCTCCTTATTCGTACGAACAGTTCGCTGAAATCACTTTAATCACTAAAGTCACAAAATCACTAAAGCCAGAAAATCACTTAAATCACTCAAGTCACATGATTAGGAACATTTCATTCGCTTACAGAACCGCCTCTCCCGAACTTCTACCTTAAGTCCACAAACTCTGTCCTCTCTTTTTCCCCTACTTTCACTCCCTTCTCTTTAAATGACAAAAATTGTTATGATCATTTTTTTACTAATATCTCTATGTGCAAGGATGATACCACTTTTTTTTAATGGGAAGGAACTTAAAATAAGCCCTCGGAGAGCATCATTATGGACCCTATGATGGATAATAGAAAAAATGGTCAAGGGGAAACAGGGGTAAAAAATATGAAAAGGTGTATAAAATTAAATACGTGTTTAAGGGTTCAAAGGTTCAGGGCTTATGATTTTCAATTATGAAGTCCATAATTTCCAGGTTCAACAAAAATTTTTAAGGGGTAAACACTCACAAGCAAGATAAATGAAACAAAGACTACCCTGAAACGGTGAACCCTGAACCTATGAACGGTTATAAACGCATTAAGGGATCTTTAGGTAGAGAGAGTCGGCAGTGCCTGGCTCGACTATATATTTTTCTTTAATTTTTGGCCAAATGTTTTTTACAAACTGCATATAAATTTGCTGCCTGGTTGTAAGCAAATTGTGATTAACTTGTTTTAGTTGCTCCAAAAATCTTTTGGTCTCCCCGTCGGCCTCGGCCATGACCTTTGTCCGATAAGCTGCCGCCTCCTGAAGAAGGCGATTAGCTTGTGCATTGGCCTTAAGAATTTGTTCATTATGATAGCTTTCTGCTGTAGTGATATATTTTTTTTTATCAATTTGAGCATTTATGACCTCATTAAAATATGACTGAACAATTTCCGGGGGGGTCACTTCTTTTAACTCCACAAAAGTGATACCCAATCCTGATTTTATAGCATCCAGTCTTTGTTGAAGGGCCTCTTTAATACTAACGGCCATAATTCGTTTTCCGTGGGTTAAGATTTCATCAACTGACCTGGAGGCCAAGGTATGAACAATAGTACTGCCGATCATATTTTTTAAAATTTGCTCATTATTTTTAACGGAAAAAAGATAATCAGCAGGATTCTCAATAGTATACTGAAGAACGAAAGAAAGGTTAACCACATTATTGTCCCCGGTTATACAATAGGAGTCAAGATTAGTAAGATTTTGAAAAATTGCGGCGATTTCGCTTTTCTCTGAAAAATCGTCAAAGAAAATACGATGGACTTTTTTTACCGGTACTTTATCTATTTTGTCTATGGGCCAGGGAAAGGAGTAATGAATACCAGGCATGACATAATTATCAACGATTTTGCCAAATCTTTGTAAGACCCCGATCTCATTGGGAGAAATGGAATAAATACCTGAGCATGCGTAAATAAAAAGAAGAAGTACCAGAATTTTCCATAAAAAAATCCTGGTATTGTGAAAAGTATAGTTAAGATTTCTTCTCATTACTCCCTCGGGCATTTTCCTATTGCCTCCCTCCTTTTAGCGGACTTTCACCCTTTGGTGAAGTCCCGCTTTGTAGTAAACTTCCTCCCTGAGGTGGAGTCAAGTAATGAAAGAGTTCATTTTCCGTTGAGAGAACAAGAGTACTTTTCCCCTGAAGCACTTCTTTATAAAGTTCAAGTGATTTTAGAAAACTGAAAAATTGGGGGTCCTGGCTGTAAGCCTGACCATATATTTTTATGGCCTCCCGATCTCCCTCTCCTTTGATTATTTCTGCTTCCTGATAGGCTTTGGCTAAAATTTCCGAAAATTCCCTGTCTGCCTTAGCTTCAATTTTAGCAGCCTCTTCAGTGCCTTCCGCCCGATATTTCTTGGCTTCTTTTTCCCTCTCTGATTGCATCCTGTTATACACTGCTTTGGCCACAATAGCAGGATAGTTTATCCTGCGGATACCAAGATGAATAATCTCCAAGCCGTATTTTTCCTGCACATTTTTATTTGATTCATCAATAATCCGGGTTTCGATTTCACTCAAGCAAACCATGTCGGGATCTGTGTTGATAATCTGATTCAGTTGATAATCTCCCAATACATTTCCCAGTTGTGAATTTATCATATCCCCTAATTTCTGATGAGCAGTGTCTACCATAGCCACGGATTGAAAGAAAAGTGAAGTATTATATACTCGCCAGCATACATAACAGGTAAAAATAATCGGGTTTTTATCCCCCAGAAGCAGTTGGATTGGCTTGGTGATAAAAACATTCACGCGGCCATCAATAGGATTGATTGTTTCAAAAAAACCGGGCAATTTATAATGAAGCCCGGACTGTTTAATAATGCGTACAGGTTTTCCAAACCTGGTGACAATAGCATATTCTTTTTCGCTTACTGTAAAGGTGAGCAAGTAGAAGGAGGTAATCAATAATACGAAAAGCAGAAAAAAAAGAATTGGCTTTTTTATTTTTTTCATTTATCCTTTCCTTACTGAAAGAGGTCTATTTGACTGGGGATATCGGTAAAACCCATCCACAATTTGGGGCTGCCGGCTTGTGGATCTATAATAATAAGCTTTTTGTCTTGTAAGGCATCTTTCATTCCTTTCAGGTAAAAACGGGCGCTATTGATTTTTGGATGTTTTTCCCAGCCTTCCAATTTTAATAAAAAACGAGCGGCATCTCCCCGGCTTGAGCACGCCTTTTTGACATTATAGGCTTTTGCTTGAGAGATTTTATAAAATGAGTCCTTTCTTGCTTCAGGTAATTTCTCATTTCGATACCCGTAAGCAGTATTGATTATCTGCTGTTTTTCTTGAAAGGCGGCAATTACTTTTTCAAAAGAACCTGCAATAAAGATGGGAGGGTGTGTATCTTTCAAATTAACACTCAATAACTCGATGCCAAGGTCCATATTCTGAAGGTACTCTTGAACTTGGCTTTGTATTTCATGGATCAAATGAACCCTTAACCTGGTAGCTATGTCATAGAAGGTATTGGCTGCAAAAAGTTTGGTGATAACCTGATGAGCTATAGCCTCCAATTCCTGCTCGGGATTATTGTGCAAAAAGAGAAAATGAAA
>JAUWIR010000125.1 GCA_030605265.1 Pseudomonadota bacterium
AGAGGAAGTAAATCATTCGAGCCAAGTCTGATTATGGTAAATTAGAAGAAAAAATTGAAGCCATTTTGTCCAATGTCAAGGGCAGACCCCAATTCGTACATGAAATGGCTGATCTTTACCAGGGAATAAATCCGGTCGGTTTTGTTTCACCACCTGCAAACCTTACTACGTTTGTCAAAAATAAAGATTTGACCCCTTGTCCCTCAAGGCTCGTAATGCCTGTCAATAGTGGAGTTTCGATCCCCGGTTTCACCCCGCAAATACATCAATCAGGGCAATCTTCAGTCCGGCCAAAAGGGAGGATTCTAAAAGATCATTCTGAGTATAGATTTTAGTGGATTCTTTTTTTGTTGAGTCAAAGCAAGCAACGGTTATTTGTTTTTTTTTTGGATCAACTAGCCAATACTCGTTTATTCCGAATTTTTTATACAATTTCCCCTTAATTTTTTTGTCTCTATAATGAGATGAGGGTGAAAGAATTTCGATAACAAGATCAGGCGCACCTCGAATATTTTTTTCAGTAACAATATCCTCTTTTTCTTTGGAAATAAATATAATATCAGGTTGCACAACATCTATATCAGATAATACCACATCAAAAGGAGCATAATAAATCAGACCAAGATCATTTTTCTTCACAAATTCCCAGAGCACAAACTCTAAATTTCTGGATACATCCTGATGCATCTTATCCGGTGATGGCGCCACGGCAACCTCCCCATTAATAATTTCATACCTTTTGTCTTCCGGAAAATGGAGATAATCTTCATAGGTGAATTTTGTATCTGTATATACATTATTTAAGACTTTCATAAATAACCCCTTCTTCTATTCCTTTCTCTTATCTTTTCCGGAATTGCTACTAACCTATTTTTTTACCTCTCCTTTTTACAAGGCTGATAATTAGATATTTTAATTGATTTTGATAAAAATGCAAAGAAAAAACCAATCCCACCTCAAAAAGGTTACCTGGCGATTTGGAATTAAGCCCCCAATGGGTTGAGCATGGTTGCGCTAATAGGTGTCTGCTCAAGAACATAGCTTCGCAAATTGATTGATGATTTAAAAAGATTACTCATTTACAAGTATAAGCAAATAATGCTGTACAAGGATATAATAATGATATATTAAATCAAAATATATATTTGAATGTCTCATTAATTTGATAGTATTAGGAATTTTATTTTTTTTATGCGAGTTTACCTTTACAGCCATTTTTTTATTAGACAGGATAACAGGATGGCACAGGATAAAGAAAAAAATCCTGTTAAATTCTGGCCTGTCTAAATTAATTTAACCAGTTAAGGAGGTATAAAAATGACAAGATCAAAAAAAATCATGGTATTTGCCGTAATGTTTATTCTATCCATTTCCATTCGCGCCCTGGCAGGACCAGTGCCTGACACGGGGTAGCCCCAGTCCTACACTGCAAGATATGAGCATTTACCAATATACAAGAAGGCCATGGAACTGTGTATTTATCTTCAAAATATTATCAGAAATTTCAGCCGTTATAATAAATACATCATTGGCACGGAGCTGCGTGAACTTTCACAGGGTATTCTTCTTTTGCCCAAGGCCTTTGATAACTTCAAGAGTTTTCAGCATGCCTCAGGCATGGCCGTTATTTTATGCAAACAGAGCGAGGGATGGCTCAAGAGCAGTCAAAAAAGTCGGAATCATCAATCGTCCAAAAGGATGAGTCGATGAGTGGGGGAAGACCGGGGTCAAACCTCCACTATTGACTCAATGCCAATCTTTAGTTACACATAAAAGGCGGTTGTAACTTTTTAGTCAATAGTGGAGGTTTGACCCCATAGCCTTGTTTTAGTCAGTGGAGGTTTGACCCCATAGCCTTGCCAAAGAATTCGGGAAGGATCATCTAATTTGTTCAGGGCCACACCAAGGCGATATACTGAAAAAAGGTTGCTGGCACCTGATATTTTCCCTAATTTTACTTACTAAAGTAGTAATTTTGTTGGTAGAAGTGAGTAGCCTCTTAGCATCTATCATATTTTTGGTTATTAAAAAAGCGTAGGCATGGTCATGCCCTAGATAATATTCAAGGACAATTTCCTTATTTAGCCTCTGTTGAATATCTTGAAGCCCCAAAATAGGATTATCCTGGTTATTATTCTGATTACTCTCATGAGAAAGTACCAGAAAGGCATTTTGTATTTTTTTAATCACATTCTGCATGTGCTCAATTATATTAGTTTTATTAACTAATGGAGAAGGGGGCGAAACGGTTTTAATTCCCGCTACACCCCGTTTTCCAGCTTTTGCCTCGACAACCTTAAGTTCGATTTTTTCACCCAATATTTGGGATTTAATCTTTTTCCTTCTAAGATCAAGCAATGTTCGAGCTTTTGCACTTTCAGCATGAAACAAAGCTTCCGCAGGCTCATTTACTTCAAAGAAAAATTGAATCATTTTATCATGCGCTTTGGTCATCATTTCACGATAAAAGCCACTGCGGTGTTTTGAGCCTTTAATCTCTTGGGCTAATTCTTCGTTGATTTCAATAGCAGCAGTGTAAATTTTTTTTACAGGCCCTCTCGATTGCTTCTCTTTCTCTGTACCTTCAGAAAAAATGGAGGTCAGTAATTGATCTTTCCGGATTTTACGGAAGCGATCACCTACTTGAAGGGAATACATAACTGCCTCATCCATTCTCCCTAAGTTTTTTGCCCATTGGATAAGGTTCTCATAAGGAAACACATACCACTCATCAGCAGGTGTATCGCTGAAACCACCTTGGGCTTCAAGCCTCATAGCCAGTACTTTCAGCAGTGTTTTGGTATCGGATTTTTTTTCTTTTAACATTACATGGGCAGCGGAGAGGAGCTTATCTTGAAAGGAATAGGCCCCCGGCAACTCATCATGGAAAAGGGTGAATAGTTTCTCATAAAATGGTGTTTTATCCCAGGCATCACAATAAGTGCCTGTTGTTGATAGAATTCTTGCATAAGCATAAAGGAAGTGAGGCAATGAATCCTCTTTTTGGGGAAAATAAACCTTTTGTGGATTTCGTTTGAAGAAGCCATTGGCAACTTCATGATATCCTGCTTTTCTTAGATAATATTCTGACATATACTCAGCTAGAGTTCTTTTCCATACTTGATTTTCAGCATATTTTTTTTGATGGTAATAGACAACTGAGAGAAAAATATCTTTACTCATGGGTAGGGGAGACTTATACAAAGAATAAATTTCTTCTTTCTCTATAAATCCATACTTTTGATAATAACTTAAAAAATTTTCCTCAGTGACAGATTCAATCCAATCTGTAAGAAGGGTAAAAAGTTGGCTCTGATTATTATTAGAGGTTAGTTTGTCAAGGGCTATTACAATTCCTTCTCCCAAGAGATCATATTGACCTATTCTTTTAAGAAGAAATAAACTTTTCAACCAAATATCTTGAGTAATCTCATTGGAGAGAGGCTTTGCACCAAGGCTTTGTTGTTTTATATTGTCAAGTAAACCTGATAAAATTCGTGAAGCTTCAGTGATTTTACCGCAGGTAATTAATCCATCGATTAGGTAAAGTTGAAAACATGATTTACGACCTTCAGGAATATACGCGCATTGATCGTTTAACAATTTTTTGGTGATCTTGATGGTTGCTGTGGTATCTTGATGATCGAGTACGCAAAAAATATAAAATCCCTCCTCTCGCTCAGCTGATGAAATTAAAAATGGCTAAGGCTAACTCAAAATTATAGCTGTGCCTTTTCCCTACCACTCAGTTTTTGAGAAGTTACTGCCTCTCTCGTGATCCAAGACCTGTCGGAAGTCTGCACCCTTTCAGGTTAGGCAACTTTGCCCTATCCATCTCACTGCAAGATGGCCTTTGCTTCCTCCGACATCCCTTACCCACTTATCTGTCGGCTCGCCTTACTGCTCGCTTCCCACATCACCTGTGGAGATATTTGGGCTTACCATGCTCCGTTAATTCAACTTCCGATGGTTTATAGCCTGCCTATCTGCCGGGGGATTTGTCAATTGCGTAGAATGAAACCAGAACATTCTAACCTTACCCCTTACCTTTTGGTCCAAGCTTGTCAGTATCTTTAGCTTGTCGCGCAATAACGGCGTTTATCGGCAATTCACTTATGTTGCTCATGCCACCGATTCCTCGTTCCCATCCAATTCGATACTACCAGAGTTGAGTTCCCCTCACTGTTCGCTCTTCCAATCTTTTGACTGAGGGCTATTTTGTCCCCTTCAGCTCTCACACGCACCTGTTGCCAGCTTTGAGGCATCTCAGAGTAGGAAACTATCGGCAATACGATAGGTTAAGTCCTTATTTGGCTTAACAATTAAATTAACGACTTCTATGTTGCACCCGGTTCATTGGCTTGTTATGTGATTGTTTTTATTGCATCTACCATTTTTCAACCTATAAATTCTTATAAACCTATTTGTTTAAAAAATCAATTATATTATGGACCTATTATTTTTTTCTGTACTCTTTTTTAAGTTTCAGGTATTTCTCTTTTAAAAAATTTTCATGTAAGCCTGGACCTAAACAAGCTTCATAAACTGCCAATGCCAAATCGTATTTCTGATGTTTTTCTGCCATCTCAGCCATAGTTGTAATTCGTTCCCATTCACGCGTGCCCATTACTTTAGCCGTGGGCACAAACTTATCAAATAACTGGTGTTGTACATAGAGCATTCCAAGAAAGGTTAAAGAATTTTCAGCTTGATATTCTAATTTAAGTTTGCTTAATTCGTCTCTTTGTTTTTGAAGAATGGATTCAACTAAAGGAATTTCAGATGTTGTAAGTTTAGCGAAAAACTCAGGTTTATATCTATCAGTGCAACCATAATCTTCCCAAATAATCAATTCAATAAGGTCTAATAAAAAGTCTGATAGCGGCATATCTAGGTTAGTTCGATCAAGAATAAAATATTTTTTAAAAATTTCTTCGTATAAATCAGCAATAACAGCACATGAATCATCAACCATATCCATTTTTTCGATAACGACTGTGAGGAAAGCTCTATATAATGCAAAAAGTTCATGATATGAAGCACGAGCCTCATGTTTATTGATAAAATTGGATAATTTTGTTTCCAGGGTAAATGACTGATTTTCGGTGTAAAAGCCAGATGATTTAAAAAGTTTTTCTAAGGAGTTAGCGTATTGTTTGGGATTGACGGGGAAATGATTCCAGTGTCCATGCATTGCCCGCATGTATAGTTTCTTCTTTGGCGTGTAAATCATCCAAGGACTCTTTTCATTAGAATTAAATTCCATTTCAAGTATTTTTCTTTTGGCTTTAAGCTCTTGCTTTTTTATGAATTGGGCATCAGTTTCTTCTAATATATTATCAAGGCTTAATCCAACTTTAGTAAGTGTCTGGCGCAATAGGTGTATATGATTCAAAAGCGCCTCAAAGTTGTTTCTTGAATAAAGGCTATCATTGGCTTTAAGATGTAAATAACCAATCATTTCATCCCAATCCCGATTGAAGGTGTTGACTAAAATAATTACTATCCATAGATCCCAATAGGTAATCTTAAATATTTTATTCGACTTAGGGTATTTGATTTCAAAAAAAAGATCATTTCCGTATTTAATTACACGTGGTTTTTTTAATGCCATACTTTTCCCTTTAACTTATCTATTATTGTTTATCAGCAAACATAACGGACGGCTTCGTTGCGCATAAGCAACCAGCGGGCGCTTTATCCGCCGGTCTAAAAGATATGCGTTTGTTATGCCTTGTTTCCTTTACTCTTAATCCTCATCGAATACTCTTAATCCTCATCGAAATATTCACCATACTCTTCATCAAATGTATCCTCCCACTGGTATTGTCCTCCAGATAATGCACCCATTAATGATTTTTTTAATTTCATTTTCAGTGTCATTTTTCTTTACCATAGACTAACCCTCTTTTACGCCATAATTATGTTATTTTCTACGCATTTATCCTTGTTACCACCGCAACCTTACAAACTACTACTTCCTTATAATTTCTTTATGATATCGGGTTTCTCTTTTTTAAACCTTTTGAAATATATGCTTTCTATAAAATCTGGTAATGGCTCTTTCCATTTTTCTTGTTTATGATTGGCAAGCCCACCAAATTTCTTTGGATTCATACCTAGTTCTCTTGCCATTTGTATATGAATGTTAGAAAGATGAAATTTCTTTTTTGCTTCAATCCATTTCTTATTTTTGTCTTTCATTGCCTCTTACCAAAAATCAAAAAATATGAGCTGCCCGAAGGCAAATTAAGCTTTATCAGCAGCCCTTATGAATAGCTAGATTGTATTTTTATAATTTCTTTTTTTTTCCATAAGCATTGCGGTTATTGATTCTTTGATATTTTTTCCATTCAGAGTTTAGTTTTTTAAATTCTTCATCAATAATTAATGATATTTTCTTTAATGCAAATAGAAGGGATCTAATAGATATAGGCGCTGGCTCCATGATGTGGTATCCTTGACAATGCTTACACCAGCCCCTGATTGGTTTTATTCCTTTTTTGGCTTTGATTCTCTTCCTTTTTTCTGTCATTTCATCGCACAGTTCTTTGCACTCTTTCCAGCTCATCGAAGGGTTCCATTTCTTTCGTAAATCATTTATCATCTCAGGGAACCAAGCCCTTTGCGAATCACCAGCAGCCATTTTTTTTTATTAAAATATTTTATCCTTTATATCCCCGAGTTCAGGGGCTGAATGTATAACCAAACGTTCCACAGTGAAAGCCCGATACTTGGAAACGGCTGGCTAGCTAAAAATAATTTTTATCATAATAATAATCAATGTTACATTGAGTTTTGTGCATAGTAGTAATTTTTTCAAAAAAATTCATTGCTTTTTAAACCTGGGTGACACTTCAATTTTATTAAATTATTGGTATGATTAATGTAATAACTATTTTTAATAAAGATTAACAGCAATATTTTTAAATAAATTCATTACAATATCCCATTCGAGACATATTAAATATTATTATAACCATTTTTTCTAAATACTAAATTATTGCTGAACAATAATGTAAAAGCTAACTGGGCGGCGGGCACTTTATCCGCCACATAAAAGCGCCTGGTTCGGCTAAAATTCATGTTGGCACTGAAGGTTTTTTATGATGAGCTTTGCATTATACTGTTTTTTGAATATATACTTTATATTTTGAATTTTGGTAGTTAATAGTGGGCATCTAGTACTTATTACGAAGCAATATTTTACCCATCTTGTTGGATCTTCACTTACCTTGCTTATCGTTTGCTCCAATTGTTTTACTGCGTGCAAGATATTGCTTCCTTTCAATTCTACATAATTTTCGATTTTATTTTCTGTTATTACTAAATAATCGCACCTCAAACCTTCTGTAATAACACAACCATCGATCTTTATAATTCGTACGTTCTTGTGAAAACCATTCTCAAACGTAATTTTACTACGCTTTTCTTTCAAAACGATTTGAGAATGATTAACAATCTGTTCACACTTGCCAAAATTATTCATTATGGAATTACTCTATATCAAGAAGTTCATCGAATTGAATTGCAAGTTCATCAGAAACAGAATCAATCACATTTGTTTGAATAAGGCCAGTTTCTTGACATGTGATTATTTCACAATTTCCGTCAGTTAATGAGTATGCTGTAACATCTTCAGGATTCAACATACGTTCATGGGGAACAATTTTTTCTAGTGAAGCTAAATCATGGTCTTTTATTTGGGCCTTCAACCTCCCTGCTTGCATAAGATTGTTTGTAGCAGTCAAAATGTATGGACTATGCGTAGTAATAAAAAATTGCATAGGAACTTTCGAATAATTGAAAACGGTAGCTATTAATTCAATTATATGTCGCTGTGCGGTAGGAAACATGTGTGCTTCAGGTTCCTCAATATAGACTGTTTGCCCGGCTGCAAGAAACCGAATGAAGGGAAGAATACTTAGAATTATTATGAGTGGCAATATTTCTTGTTGCCCAGATGAGGAATTAGAGACATTGATTTTACGCCCATCAGATATAATATATGCCTTTCCCTTTTCATATATATATTGCCCAGAAAGAATAGGTTCAACCAACCTGTCTAGTTTCGCCTTAAACTTAATTTCTTCTTTTCCATTAATTTTAACTCTGGATGGAAACCTTTTCATGCTCTCATAGAGGGAGCCAAACTCTTTTAAGAAAGGATCGATTACATTATTACTTGAAAGGAATGTGAAAACATTACTTTGTAAGTTGGCAAAAAATGATCGCCCAGCGGGAATAAAAAGCTGTGTAAATGCCCCTATGGCCCCAAGCTCATTTTCAACATTCTCTATTAGAGCCTTCCTTACAGAAAATATTGCATTAAAATGCTCAGGAGGTTCCTTTCCTAGATTTTTTTCAGATTGTTTTTTTAATAATCGTCGGCAATAATCCAATTTCTTCTTGAAATATTCCGAATAATCGATATGAATTTTTGATGTTTTTTCTTTGTATCTGTTAACTTCAATAAATATATCATTTAGTTTATATTTTATACTAAACATCCCCCCCCCCAGCTATGAGTTGGAAAATATTCTTCAAATTTTTTGGTAAATCCTGAATCTAAATCTCTTTTTGATTTTTCGTTTTCCACTGTTGAAAGGAGATCCCATATAAATCCTTTAAAATAGAAAAGCAACTTTGCAACAACACTTTTACCAGTTGCTTGAGGGCCAATCATTATATTAATTTTTTTTAAATCAATCTCAAGACAATTGATACCAAGAAAATTTTTAATTGTTAGTGTCTCTTTCACAGATATATTCTCCCTTAAATGAAAGGTATTAATAATTTTTGGTAATCATTATCTGTAATACTACCGCAAAATTTTCAAATGATATTTATTTCTATTTATTCACTTGATTTTATCATTTTGATTATAAAAAAGGGAAAATTTTTTTATCATGTTAGCGTAAATTCATTAATTTTATATCAGCCGAACGACTTCCCTCTGTTAGCTGATTAAGACTGTTAAATTTAAATATTAGGCAGTTCCACCCCTTGCATTGGATTTCCTCAAAATTTCTAAATGTATATTCTCTAACCACATTACGCCAAAATGATATTGCATCTTTATTATTTGGTATTTGTTGAATTTCCCAAGTACCTCGAAATTTGTCAAAAATGTGAAATGCCATTACCTTTCCAATTCCCTTCCTTCGATATCGCTTCATGACATAGAACTCCGCAATTGCATAATCCACATCTGGTATATAGTGATGGTTATTCACCAGCGCAAAACCTACAATCGTTTCCTTCAATTTTGTGAGGAATGAATACCTATTACCTTCTTTCCAGTAAGAATCAAGATAGGGATAGCCAAACTGCCCATAGGAATTTAAATCTAAATTTTTAAATGGTGAAAGATCATATGGCGTGTTATAAGCTGAAAGGGACCTTTGGGTGAAGACTTAATTGACCTTTTTGCTTGACTTTTAAAAAACTTATACCTACTATAACACAAATATAATTTAACTGAAAACTTAAAAAGTTCA
>JAUWIR010000329.1 GCA_030605265.1 Pseudomonadota bacterium
AGATGGTATAAGGACTGTATATGGAGGGCAACACTTTAAGAGGTAGTCAGGTCTTTTTTTAATAGATAGCACCAGCTCAAAATGCATCGTCTTCCCTCGCATCCGGATAATCGCTGTACCACAGCCCACCAAGCGGCAGACCTTCGGCAACCATGTTTTTTACTACTGGATCGTCACTGGCCCGCCGAATGGTTGCAAACCCACATTTTAGAGCTTGTGTGCCTGGAATTCATGAGCGCTTTGTTCAGAAGGTTTAGTCAATAAACTATCAAACCTTGCTCAATATCTCTCTCACAGCTCGGAGCAGATCAACCGGGGTAAACGGCTTCTGGAGAAAACGTAATCCTCTTTCGTGTATGATAGCCCACTGTGATTTTTGATCCGGGTAGCCGCTAATCAACAGAACCATGAGTTGAGGTTGGCGCAAAAGGAATTGTTCAACCAATTCAAGGCCGGTTTGATCAGACAGGACTACATCACTTAAGACCATGTGGAACTTTCCCTTTTCTTTTTCAAAAATATCCAGTGCCTCCCGGGCGTTTTCGGCTTCAATTACCATGTAGCCATTTTCACGAAGCGCCTTGGCGGTAAATATACGGACCCCTTGATCATCCTCCACCACCAAAATCCGCTCACCTTCCCCCTGTAGCTCTTTTAGAGAAATCGTCTCCCCGACTTCCTTTTCCGGCTTTCCGGAAAAAACCGGAAAATAGATGGTAAAGATAGTACCATGGCCTGGTTCACTGGATACATTGATCCAGCCATCATGCTGTTTGACAATACCATAGACCATGGAAAGACCAAGGCCGGTGCCCCTTCCAAGCTCCTTGGTTGTGAAGAAAGGCTCAAAGATCCGATCTATGATCTCCTTATCCATGCCGACTCCCGTATCCTCAATAGACAGGCGCACAAATTGGCCGGAGCGTGCTTCGGGGATGCTCTTGGAGTGTTCCTTATCCAAGGTTATATTTTCGGTCTTGATGGTAAGACAGCCTCCCTTGGGAAGGGCATCCCTGGCATTGACCACCAGATTCATAATCAGCAGGTCATCGGTTCAAATCCGACCGCCGGCTTTAGTAATAATAAGGGGTTAGCCGAAATGACTAACCCCTTTAATTTTGTTTTGGCACCCTATTGGCACCCTTGATTGTTATCTTAAGTGAATGATTTTTTTATTTGACGAGAGCATTAGTTTGGCTAGAATTACCAGCAAATAGTAATAATTGATAGTTTTTTTATCCAAGAAAATTGTGCACATCCATGGGAATTGGAAATCAAGGCGCATTTGAAAAAGCAAGGCCGGATTATCTTTGGCACCTTTTGGCACCCAATATTTCATTTTTCTATTGTAATAGTATCTCTGGTTTGCACAGTATATTGGTCGAGCCATTCCTGTATATCTTTAAACATATAGATTATTTTTCGCCCTACTTTTCTATATTTGGGTCCTTTGCAGTCCGACCTTAGATTAGCTAATGTTCCAGCATCCAAACCAAAAGCCTCTTCTATTTCTATTGGGGTACCAGCTATTTTTTCAGTTATTGATTTATTCATTTTTCCCTCCATGGATGTTATTTCTAAAATTAGAAATAAAGTTAAAGGTAATGATTGGGTAATGTATTAATTGTTTTTATTCTTTTTCAGCCACCGTTCATATTTGGATAGATCATTCCTATGAATACGTAGAGAACCCCTGATCTTTACTGCAGGCAGTTCCTCGTCTTCTATCATCCGATAGACAGTGCGACAGGAAATTGAAAAATGTTTTGCTATTTCATCTACC
The DNA here is from genome assembly GCA_030605265.1 of Pseudomonadota bacterium. Classification (GTDB taxonomy): domain Bacteria; phylum SZUA-182; class SZUA-182; order DTGQ01; family DTGQ01; genus JAUWIR01. The sequence goes on from JAUWIR010000329.1 coordinate 1,784, forward strand.
CTGAAATATGTTTTTTGATAGCCAATGTCGTTTTTATTCATGGTTTTCTTTAATTCACTTTGATCCGGGGCAATATATTTCCCAAAAAGGTAAGTGCAAGAATAGCGATCCTTCTGGCTTCAATATCAGAGGTGAGTTTGGCAGTCACTTTGATCCGGTATTTTTGCCTTGTTACGACCAACTCTTTGATGAAGGCGGCTATGTCAAATCCTTCCGGGTTGTGTGATCTCTGTTCAGGTCCATCATTTGCATTCATGGTCATTTGCCCTCAGGAGTATTAGGATTATCAGGGGTTATAGGGTCAATATCATCGACAGGAACAACCACAGGATTTTTAAGATTTTCAGGATTTTTAGGAGTTATATCCTGATTATCTTGTAAAGAATGTCCAATAGGGTTTTTAGCATGATCCTCTGAATCAATCTCCAGGATAATGGGTAGAGAAAGGTTCCTGCCGATGAGGCCATGAAAAGCCGCCTCAGCCAAACAATCAGGAGTATCAAGATCATGATATTCGTACTTGATGCCTTGAGCTGTAAGCTCTGCCTTTTTTTCTTGGCATGCAGAACAAAATTTTTTGCCAAAGATTTTGATCATTTAAATAACACCTCCTTTTGGATGTTGGTATATGTTGATGAAAATTCGATATTTTTAGTCTTAATTACTTTTTTATCGATGACCCTTCTCAGATATCTCTTTGGGATTCCCTGCTTTTTGGCATGACAAGATAAGCACTGCCATTTCCGGGTAGTAAGACCCTGGGCCTGGTTATAATGTTTTCCTTTCCAGCAGATGATCTTGCGGCATTGGGCGCATTTGATATGAGCGTTTTTGATAAGGCGGTTTGCTGTATGGACCCACTTTTCGCCTTTGTGAAAGGGGATTTCCTGAATGCCGTGACGATAAGTGATGAATTCAGATAAATTATGCAGCCACCCTTGCCAAATTTCCGGGTAATAATAATCCATGAGGTAATGGTTCATTAGAGATGCTACCGGGCATAAAAAGCAACCAATTCTGGCGAAGCCCTTTTTGTAGGCATCATTGATCAGTATGCCACGCCAAAAGGTATATAGCCAAACATCCATGGTAGACCAGCTAAGGATGGGATGGGCGGCAATCTGATTTTTCATGTAGGGATTGTTTTGATCAACCCGATCCCTTTTAGCTCGCAAGGGGCTCTCTTGAGCCCTTATGCCAAGGAAAGCCACAGCAGGCCTTCCGCCAACATATTTCATAATCACTTCAGTTTTCATGATCTCACAACACCAGCGCTGCCGGGCCGAGGGGAAAGAGTGGGTGGTAAGCTCTTCATAGAAGCTTCTTTTGTGTTTGGCAATGGTAATAGGCCAATCATAAACTTGCTGGAATTTTTGGATCATACGCTCTGTATCCGGCATTTCGATGGTAGTATCATTATGCAGAATGGGGATCTTGCCGATGGCTCGCCTGCCCAATTCTGTCCAAACCGGGTATATTTTTTATGCCAAAGAAGGGGGATCTCTCCCAAAGGACCATAGCGTTGTTTGCACAAGATCAGGAGCTTAACTTCGTTTTCATCACTATGGAAAGCTGAGCCCATGGCATGAGGGCTATATTTTTCTGTAACCTCATTTGATGAAAAAATGCGCCACACATGAGTGGCTGTTTGCATTACAGCGGAGCTGCCAATAATGTCATCATTTTGAGGCCTTCGGTTGGCAGATTTTCTGATCTGGTAGCTGTATTGGGTTAGGATGAAAAAAGGGACCCCGATTTGAAGATTAAAGGCTTTAAGTTCCGCTACTGTGTTTCTTATGCGCTGGGCTTCATTATCTGCGTCCTTGTAAGACATGAGGGGAAGATTATCAATGACTACAAAAGCAAGATCAGGATAAAGGCTTTTGCAGCGTCTTACTTTGCTTCTTAATTCATCCACTGTAATCCCGCCGGTATCATCAATGATAATGAGAAAGTGATATAATTCTCCTTCAGCTTGGCGGAATCTTTCTTTTTCTTCATGGTTTAAGGTTTTGGCTAAGACCTTGGTTGAATCAACCTTGGCCCTGGTACAGACAGCCCGCAAAGTACACTCTTCTTTTGACATTTCACCAGACCAGATGAAAACAGGTCGTTTGGTCCTGCTGACAAAACGATCAACCATGTTCCAGATAAGAGTGCTTTTCCCCTCACCAGTGAAGGCGGATATCACAATAATGGAATGATTGGTAATTACTCCAATCTTTCGATCAAGGTCAGGAAAATAAGTCTTAATACCGATTCTCTCAGTCTCGCTGAAAACTTCACTATCAATAGAGGGGATAACTTCTGAAATCGGTAAAAAGTTTTGGTTCTCATTGGCAAGGCTGACTTGAAAAACCAGGCTTTCAGCTTTTTCGATATATTCATCCGCTGGTTCTTTTTCCTCGAACCCTCCGGAAATAATCTTATACCCTGCCTTTATCATGGATCTTCGTAAGGCTTTTTCCTTAACAATACGGGCATAGGAGCATACATTAGCTGCTGTTGGGGTTACATCCGTCAAGCGAAGAAGGGATGGAATCCCGCCACATTGATCAAGAAGGCCTTTTTGTAACAATATATCTATCAGTGTAACAAGATCTATTTGTGCGTTTTGATTGCGCAGCTTTTCCATCACTAAGAACATTTTTCTATGAGCATCATGATAAAAGTTATGGGAGGTGATGATCTCTGTTGCCTTATCAAGAGCATCATTATCAAAAAAAATAGCGCCAAGCACCGACTGCTCTGCTTGTAAGTCATGGGGAAGGGGGCCGGGAAACATCTGATCGTACCTACGACGTGAGGCTCGGTTCAGGGTTTGGCCTTTACTTTTTATTTGAGGAATAGATGATTTTTTATAAACTCCAGGGGCTTCTTTGCACTTAAGCATGGTGGTTACCTCCTGTTTTGTCTGCTTCCGCATAGTCATCTCCCCCCCCCTTCAGAGCCTTTGGACAAAGGCAATTCGCAAGGCAACCCGCAATATTCGTTGTAAGCACGTCTGACCACATCAATATCCTGGTTTTGAAGATCAACATAGTAAGTCTTAAACCTTTCCCATGAAGAATTCCTTTCAATAGCATTGGCCAGGGAAAACCCGTAAACGCGGATAAAATCCTCGTAACTTTCCGATTGATTGGTGATTCACTCTTTTTATTCAGTTTGTCTATAGGCTGCCAAAGAGCAATCTCTTCCGGGGATGGGATATCTTTTAGCTTTTTTGGCCTTTTATCCTCCCCGGTGAAAGTAAGGAGCCTTCCTCCTTTGATGAGCCGGGAATGGACCCTGTCTCCCAGATATTTATTTAACTGGCTTTCGGAAAGATTTGAGGTAATTAGGGTGGGAAGCCCATCAGCGGACCTTTCAGAAAAGATGTCGTCCAGGACTTCATCTACCCAAGGAGTATGACGACAGCAGCCAAGATCATCAATGATTAGAAACGGTATTTGGCAGCATCGATCAATAAGCTTTGTTCCGCTGGTTCCATTATCAGGATTATCAAAGGTATCCTTGATGCTGCGAAGAAGCTCTGAGATTCGATAAAATACCCCCTCTATGCCCTGTTCGATAAAGCGCCTGAGAATGGAAATGGCAAGCCTAGTTTTGCCTATCCCCACATTGCCAAGAATGATCAGGTTCTCATGACAGGCACTAAAGCCATGGCTCAATATTGAATCCTGCTCAGTCTCAAGGATATCCTGACAGTAAGCTTTGGCCTCTTTGAGCTGTGCCGCATTTTGCTTGTCCTCCTGGTAGTTAGCCAAGGTAGCGTATCGATAGCGGATAGGGATGTTGGCCTCTGAGAGTAATCTAATGGTTCTTATGTTCATTTTTCTTCTCCCT
>JAUWIR010000258.1 GCA_030605265.1 Pseudomonadota bacterium
GGGTTTAGAAAAATTAGATAAAAGACAGGGATACCGTCCCTTACTTTCTGATGCTGAAATTACTGATTATCCCATTGAAAAAATTCAAGAAGCTATCAAAAATCATCAAATAATTGAAGAGCGATTTATTGGTATAGTCAAAGAAGTCTATGAAAATAAAGTAATAGTTGATGTTTTTGGGGACCTTGGAGAGATTGAAATAAAAGATATGAGTTGGGCAAAAGTAAAACATCCCCGGGAAATTTTGAAAGTCTCTGATAGGATATGCGTTAGAATGAAAAGGTATGAAGAACGTGAAGGGGAATATTTGTTAAAGTTAGCCCTGGATCAGGAGCCGCTTGCTCAGGGGGCGGTAGTGGCCATAGATCCAAAAACCGGATATATTTTAGCTATGGTGGGGGGGTATGATTTTAGCAAGAGTAAATTTAATCGAGCAGTGCAAGCTCTCAGGCAACCCGGTTCTTCGTTTAAACCCTTTATTTACACTACTGCTCTTTTGAAGAGGAAAACCTTATCGGATATTATTATCGATTCTCCCATTATCTATAAGGATGAAAATTTAAAGAAAGATTGGAAGCCGGCCAATTATTATAAACGATTCACTGGGCCGACTACTTTGCGAGAGGCCATAGAACATTCCAGTAATGTAGTTACTGTAAAGCTTTTGAAAGAGGTCGGGATTGACAATACAGTGGATTTAGTCAGGAAAATGGGGATCACTGCGCCGCTTTCTGCTGATTTATCTTTGGCCTTAGGAGCATCAGGGGTTTCTTTACTTGAATTAACCTCAGCTTACGGTATTTTTGCTAATCAAGGGAGGTATTCTCAACCCCTGAAGATTAAAACTATTCTGGATGATAAGGGGCAAATAATCGAAAATAATGATCCCTCCTCCTATCGGGTATTAGATGAGCAAACCAATTTTCTTATCACCTCTTTACTGGAGGGAGTAGTGCAACATGGTACGGGATGGAGGGCCAAATATTTGGGCAGGCCCGTGGCCGGTAAAACGGGAACAACTAATGAGTGTGTTGATGCCTGGTTTATTGGATTTAGTCCTGATTTGGTAGTGGGAGTATGGGTTGGGTTTGATAAATACAGGAGTTTAGGGGAAAAGGAGACCGGCTCCCGAGCAGCTTGCCCTATTTGGGTAAAGTTCATGTCGCAAGCTTTAAAGGACCAACCATTTAAAAATTTTGTCGTCCCTGAAGGGATAATAAGAGTAAGTATTGATGCAGAAAGCGGATTAAGGGCCACCAATGAATGTAAAAATATTATCATGGAGTATTTCATTGATGGTACGGAACCAAAACAATTGTGTGAATGTGGCTCCGCATGTGATCGATTTTTTACTATAGATTTTCAAACTCAGAAGGACCAGTTATTATTACCTTCTTCAAATCCGGAAATTCCCTATCTTTCCCCTGATCTATATTAAATTTAGAAAAGGTGTAATAGTTCACCACGGAGACACAGAGACACAGATTCTCTGTGTCCTCTGTGGTGAGAAATTTTGTGCCTTCTTTTAAATCCTGATCTAAATCTAATGGCACAGGTTGAACAAATCGACCTTTTTTAATACTGATAATGGGGATTTCTTTTAAGGCTTCACCGGATGCACTAAATCGGGATAAGCCGGTAATCCCCTGAAAATCTATTAAAGAGAGGGCTTCACGCAATTTATCCCGGCTAAAATCATTTGAATGCTCCAGTGCCTTAAATATAATATTGGTAGCATCATAAGCTTGTGCTGATAGAAGATCAGGCAGATCGCCACATTTATTTTGATAGTTATTAATAAAATCTTGAGAGGTTATTTTTTCACTTTCTTTAAAAAAACCACAAGTAAAAATAGCTCCTTCTACATATTTCCCGCCATGGGTGATTACTTGTTCGGAATACCAGCCGTCACAGCCTAATAATTGTATAGGAGGTTTTTCTTGATATTGTTTTTCCTCTTTAAGAGATTCTTCAAGAAAAATTGCTGTATCTGCGATCAATTCCTCCTGCCGGAGAAAATTAGGGTCTTGTTGCTCTATTTTTTCTTTTTCTCCCTCCTCCATTTCCACTTTTTCTTCCGTTTCTTCTTCCTGAGTATCATAAAAGGGCACTTGGGGCGCGATCAAGACCACTTCTTCCGGATAACCCGGGACGAAAAGAGCTTCCGGTCGAACTCGATTAATTCTTTCCAATTGGTGACGAAAATCAGTATCACCTTCTTCATAATATTCAATAATTTCTATTATTCCTCCTAATTTTTCTATATTATCTGCAAAAATTTTCATTAATTCAAGGCCATAAGGATTATAGGGATAAAGGATCCCAAATCGTTTTAAGAGCAGTGAATTAATCGCATATTCGGCTATGGCTTTTCCCTGTTGTCTATTGGTTAAACAATTGCGAAAAAAGTAAGGGCTACTTTCAGGGATATTGTTTCCCGTGGCTGTGGAGGTGATCGTACACAAGCCATAATCGTTAATCACCGGGGAAATGGCGTAAGCTACGGAACTTAATAATGGACCAATGAGAGCAAAAATTTCCTCCTTCTCTAGGAGAAGGGAAAGGCCGTTGCGTCCATATTCAGGGTCTCCTTTTGAGTCAATAATAATTAATTGAATTTCAGAGTTTGTCCGAGAATTATATTCTTCAAGGGCTAATTTAATCCCTTTGACTACTTTATCTCCATAAAAGGAAAAATCCCCTGAGGAGGGAATGAGGCACCCTAATTTGTTTTTCCTGAAGCTTAATCGAAAATCAAGTTCATTTAATGCTTCGACAATACTCTCTTTTCGTTCATGATTGGGGAAAGTTGTCTGAAATTGTTCCCAAATTTCCTTTGCTTTTATTAGCTGTAAATTTTGCTCCAGTTTGTGCCCTAGCGCAATTAAGCCTATATCAGCGGGATAGTTACCGGAATATCCTTCTATAAGAGTAAAAAGCTGTTCCTCTGACATTTCTTTTATGAGGCCGGCGATATTATTTTGATAGTGCAACTGTTTTTCTTTTTCTTTAGTGTTCTCTATAACTTTTAAAAAAGATTCAACAGCTTCCACTAATAAATTATTTTTCGAATAGACTTCGGCTAAGGACAAATAAATTTTTTCTTCGTAGTTTTGTCCGAAATCAGTAGAAAGCAACTTTGTTAAATTAGCTGTGGCTTGTTCATACTCTAGAAGATGGATTTGGCAAAGACTTATTTGATAGAGAATCTTGGGATCAAGCTCAGTTTGTGAGGATATTTGTATGGCACTGTATTCCCCTAAGGCTTTTTGATAATCTTTTAGGGCATAGTAGGCATCAGCTAAGAGAGTTTTTTCCGGGAGGTGATTGTTTTCCCCTTTAAAGCTACAATATTCCTTTAAATAGGGGATGGCTTCAGCATATTGTTGAAGGTAAAAATAAGAAAGTCCCATTCCCCGTTTTGCCTCAAAAAGGTAATCGCTTTGGGGATGCTGTTTGAAAATTTTCAGAAATTGGGAGAAGGCCCTTTTATAGTTTTTTTTATGAAGACTAATCATGCCTAAATGAAAAATAGCTTTGTCAACGTGGGGATGTTGAGGGTTTTTTAATAGAAAGGTAGTGTATAATTTAACGGCTTGTCCATATTTTTCATTATTATAAGATCGGTCTGCCAGTTGCAAATGATCAGTGACCGGAAGGTTTTTTGGTACACAGGCTAGAAAAAAGAGGAAGAATATCTGTAAATGCAAAAGAAAAAATATCTTGTATCGCAAGGGATGTTCAATTCCTCATATTTATAAATCACATGATTAATTATGAGAATAAAAAAGATAGAAATATTCTTAAAAGCTTAGGATAGATGATATAATAAAGCAAAAAGTCTGTCAATTTTTAAGAAGGTTTCCTCTTATGATTTTAAGGGAAAAGATAAAGAATTTACCTGAGAATCCCGGGGTGTATTTAATGAAAAATGATCATGGTGAAATTCTTTATATAGGAAAAGCTATTTGTTTAAAAAAAAGAGTGCGGTCCTATTTTACCAAAGCAGTATTACAAAATCCAAAATTAGAATCCCTTGTATCGCAGATTTTTGACATTGATTATATTATCACCTCATCAGAATTAGAGGCTTTAATTTTAGAAAATACACTTATTAAAAAACATAAGCCTAAATATAATGTAGTCTTGCGGGATGATAAAAATTACCCTTATCTTTGCCTGACCATTAATGAAGAGTTTCCGAGATTGGTGGTTACCAGAAAAGTAAAAAAAGACGGGAAACTCTATTTTGGGCCATATCTCCCTGCAAGCGCTCTAAAAAGGACCCTTAACCTGATTTATCAAGTATTTCCTTTGCGTCAATGCCGAAATATTGTAAAAAAAGGAAGACCTTGTTTGCACCATCAGATGAAAAGATGCGGCGGCCCTTGTACTGGTGAAATCGACCGCCAGGAATATCAATTAACTGTTCAGAAGGTGAAGCTATTTTTATTAGGAAAAAAACAGCATTTACTCAAAGCATTGGAAAAGCAAATGTATCTGGCCTCCGAGCAATTGAATTACGAAAAGGCGGCCAAATTAAGAGATCAGATCCAAGCCGTTCAAAAAGTCCTTCGATCACAAAATGTATTTAGTATACGGCAAAAAAATAAAGATATTATTGATTTTATAAGATTTGATGACTTGATTTGCTTTGTAATTTTTTTCATTCGTCATGGGTACCTATTGGGCAAAAAAGATTTTATTTTTACTATTCCCCAAAAGACTACTGATGAAGAGGTGATAAGTTCTTTTGTGAAACAGTTTTACGCTCAAAATATTATTGTTCCGAGAATAGTAATTTTAGGGCACGCTACAGATGAATTTAGGGTGCTTGAGGATTGGTTGACTGAAAAACGTGGCTCTAAGGGCGAGGTTCTATTTCCCAAAAAGGGAGAGGGAAAGAAACAAGTCGAAATGGTAAGAGAAAATGCTCAGGTTTTACTCCAATCTTATAGTAAAAGTCATTGTAAAGATCTTCCTGATCCGGTTTTGAGTTCCCTGGCCGATGAGCTTTTTCTTCCTAAGGTACCAATAAAAATAGAAGCTTTTGATATCTCAAATTTTTATGGGAGTGAAGCGGTTGGGTCTATGGTTTGCTGGGTGAAGAATAAACCGGCAAGATCGGAATACAGAAAATTTCGGATAAAAAATGTTTCCGGGATTGATGATTACGCTATGATGGAAGAAGTCCTTCATCGACGCTATAAAAGATTACTTGAAGAGGGTAAAGAGTTGCCTGATCTTGTTTTAATAGATGGAGGAAAGGGGCATTTGCAGGCAGGGCTTAAAGTCTTAAAAGATTTAAATATTACCCTTCCTATGGTATCTTTAGCCAAAAAACAAGAGGAAATTTTTCTCCCCTCAAAACCTTTTCCCCTTCGATTATCAAGACGGTCAGCAAGTCTTCAACTTTTGCAGAGGATACGAGATGAAGCCCATCGATTTGCTATTACCTATCATCGGCAATTTAGAAAAAAGAATATGTTATCTTCTCAGCTCCTTGAAATTAAAGGCGTAGGCATAACCAAAAAGAGGGCATTACTTCATCACTTTGGGAGCCTTTCCAGAATAAAGGAGGCAAATGAGGAAGAATTATTAAAAGTCCCAAAGTTAGATATTAAAACTGCCCAAGAAATTTTTCGTTTTTTTCATCAAGACAAAGAAGCACGATCGGACAACTAACGTTTTAGATTCACTAATTAAAAAAAATATTTGACAGGATAACAGGATAAACATGATTTGAATAAATTTAGCTCCCTTCGGGCTGATTTTAGAATGTATTGTTATAGTGAAAGCGGCTTCCAGCCGCTTAAATAAGCGACAGGATGTCGCTTCCACCATATTGTACCTACTTCCCTGCTGCCGGCTGGAAGGTCGCATTAAAAAAATAAAAATTCTTATGCTTTCCAGTTAATCAAAAATATTTAGCACAACCCGAAGGAGGGTATATGGAATATAGAGCATTAAATGAGTGAGTAGCATATCGTGTTTTTATTAAGATTTGGCTTTCTTGGAAGGAATTACGAGAAATATATGCTTATAGAATTGTATAAAGGCAAATAACCAGTAAGCTTGTTTTGGAGAAAATAAAATTGAAATCAAGCGTAAAGTCAAAGGTTTATTGCAAATGATAGACAGGGGTAAAAATTATCTTGTCAATCCTGTTATCCTGTCTGAAAATTAATAATTGCACAGGTTTAAATAATTTATTCATTTAATCCAAGGTTGAAAAATGGCAGGGGAAAAAGGTACTGATTTTCTTAAATTTCTTGGGACTGGCGGGGCGCGATTTGTTGTTTCACAACAACTTCGAGCATCAGGAGGAATCTGGCTTTCCTTTCAAGGCACGCAACTTCTCATTGATCCCGGACCGGGGGCATTAGTCAAATGCCTCTCCAGTCAACCCAAATTAGACCCCTTTAAACTTGACGGGATTGTATTGACCCATAGGCATTTAGATCATGTTGCTGATGTTAATATCCTTATTTAGGCCATGACCAAAGGGGGAATACAAAAAAGGGGAACTTTATTCGCCCCTTTTGATGCTTTGAATTATGATCCGTTTGTATTTCAATATCTACGCTCTTATCTTAATGAGATCATTATATTAGAAGAGGGGAAGTCATATGGTATTGGATCAATTGAATTTATA
>JAUWIR010000108.1 GCA_030605265.1 Pseudomonadota bacterium
ATTCTGATTTACAAATAATCAATTTCAGTTTCTTTCTCGAGAGTAGAGACCTATCAGTTCAGCTTGGGCAATAGCATTATTATTGACCTCTCTTAAAAAATTGCTTCTGGTAATGTTTCTTAATTCTCTCATTTTTAAAGCATAGAGGGTGAAAAAATAACGATGAGTCCCGGAAGGAGGGCACGGTCCGCCGTATGACCTTGTTCCAAAATCATTAGTCAATTCTTTACTATTATCAGGTAAAGGCCCACCCTCAGATAAATCAGATACATTTTTGGGAATATCATAGACCAGCCAATGGATAAAATTACCTCCCGGCGCATCCGGGTCTATTACTGAAAGTGCAAAACTTGCAGTGCCCTCAGGTACATTAGACCACTTCAACGGAGGAGAGGTATTCTGACCATCGCAGGTGTAGATTGGGGGTATTCTTTGCTGATGTCGAAAATTTGTGCAAAAAAGGTCCATATCATCCTCCTCATTTAAAATATTTAATATTTTATCGTCAATAATGAACTTTTCCCCTGACTTTAAAAAAAATAAAAATATTTACCATGAAAAAACCTCTTGCAGTAAAAATTATATTTTACCAAATACTATTTTCATCTCCGGGGGCGGTCAAATTGAATATTGAACCATGAATGTTTAGACAGGATAACAGGATAAACAAGATTTAAATTCAGTTAATCAAAAAAATTTATCACCACCTGATGGTGGTTTATATGAAATATTGAGAATTGAAAGAACCAATTATTGGGTGTGGCATATCATATAAATAATTAGATGGGATTTGTCTTTCTTGTAAGTATTTACGGGAAATGTATGCTAATAGAATTGTATAAAGGAGTCTTAATGCGGAATCTCAAAAATCCATTACACTCTAAAACCAATGGGCGTAAAATTTTCTTGTTAATCCTTTTATCCTGTCTAAACGCTCATGAACGAGTTGTTCACCCCAATTTAAAAACAAAATTAATAGACGGACTAAAAGGAATAATTAACTAATAAAGAAAGGGCGTTCTCATCCATCATACGATACTCACCTGTAAGTCTAATATTTTCAGTCCAATCATAATCAGTCCCTATTCTATATCCGATGTACTCTTTTTCATTGAAATCCTTATCAAAATCCGACTTAGAACTACCTGATAGCTCAAAATTTCCTGAAGTATTGGAATAGAGAATACCTAAATATGGAAAGAATTTTTGAAATCCTTTATAAACACCATCTGCGGCTAAATAGTATTCTGTTAAATCAGCAGTAGCAGTAATTTTACTATTTGCTGATGTTGATTCAACTTCCGGCGCATATTTAAGATAATCAAAATTTAAATTAATCCCGAGAGGAGGCAGATTAAGAATATTCGAGCGCAAACCGGCGCCATACGCAAAAGCCATAGCTTTTTCAAATAGAGGAGCGTCCTCAATAGCTTCGTCAAAACTCATACTTACGGAGCCGAGATTCAAATAAATTTGAGTATCTCTCAAAAAGAACCTATTTAAAAATTGGGGAGTGTACCCAAGTCTGACAATAGCTCGTTTTGAATTTATACTATTCTCAGAGTTTTCGTTTTCCTCATTTTCCTCAAAGGAAACATCCTTTTGCATAACAAATTTAGTATTAAGAGAAAAATGAATGCTCTTCATAGGAGATACTGGCTCTTCCCTTTTAGGTTCGTCAGATCTTTTAAATAACTTTTTAGGATAGGAGATTACCTTACCTAAGGTAGATTTAGAGCCTTTTAACACCTTTTTTACTATCCCTGTTTCCTTTTCAGAGGATTCTTCCGGTATTTCATCAAATCCGACATCGATTTCCGAGACTTTTTCTTCCTTTAAGGTAAGCAATTCCAATTTTTTCTTAGCCACTTGAGAGTTTGGTGAAATTTGTAAAATCTTTTGATATTCATTTACAGCAGCAGATGTTTTCCCCTGTGATTCAAAAATAGCCGCTGATCGCAAACGTGCTTCAAGCATATTGGGCTCAAATTGATAAGCTTTTCCATATTCAATAACAGCTTCCTCTGCTTTGCCCATTTGTTCGTAACACAGCCCCATATTATAATGCAGTTCTGAATCTTGAGGGTAAATACTCAAGCCCTTTTCATATTGATCCAAAGCTAAATGATAGTTTTTTTGAACACTATGAACAGCTGCTAAATTAAAAATTGCTTCATACAATGAAGGGTCATTTTCAATAGCCAGCGAATAATTTTCCGTAGCAGTATCAAGTTGCCCAATTCTTTGCTGTGCAAGGCCTAAATAATAAAAAGCATCTGCATTTCCCGGCTCTATAATGAGAGCTTTTTGAAATAATAATGCAGCTGCCTTATTTTCATTATTACGTAACCTCTGGATGCCCTCCGAAAAATAAGCTTCCGTATTTTCATTCTCCATTATTTCTTCGTAATCAAAGTCAGGCTCTGCCGGCCTCTTAGAAAACATAAAACTTTTCGTACAAGAAAAGAGTATAGATGAGAAAAAAATAATCAAGATCAATTTCAGGCTTTTCATAAACTCTCCCTCAAGGATATTCCTATCTTCTCATTCCTTTCTTCAGAAGAATAAGGAAATGAGATAAATCTGAAGTTATACTTAAATTTTAAAAGAACATTTCTATTTTATTATTTTCTGTTCCTATAATCAAGCGAAAAAATAGAAAAGTCATAAGATATTATTATTGTTTAATTTTATCGTCAGACCTCAATTTGTCAATACTTATCTATCATAAATAATCCTGAATAATCCTGGGTTTTCATTGACTTCTTCAATGAAAAATGTTACGAATTAATAGTTTATGGTAACTAGAGATTTTCCAATAAGAAAAAATAGTAAAATATGAATCTTTTATAATCCAATTGACCGAATAGGGACATAAAATGCCTGTGGTTACAAAAAATTTCACCTTGAAAACTCGCGGAAACACTCACATATTAGATATTACCAAACAAATAAAAGAACAACTCCTCAATTCTTCATTATCCAATGGGATCGCCGTTGTATTTATTCCCGGGTCAACAGCCGGTATTACTAGTATAGAAAATGAAGAGGGAGCTATAAAAGATTTAACAGCAGCAATTGAACGGATGGCCCCCAAATCAATTCATTACTATCACGACGCCAGATGGGGTGATGGAAATGGGTACGCTCATGTTAGGGCTGCCTTTCTCGGCGCCTCTTATACTATTCCTTTTCAAGATAGTCATCTTCTCCTGGGGACATGGCAACAAGTTGTCCTTATTGATTTTGACAACCGGCCCCGTTCAAGGACTATAATTGTTCAATTAATCGGTGAATAATATTGACTCCGGATCAAAAAGCCAAAAAATATAATCAAAAAAAAATTTCTTTTGAAATAATGGAAACACTATTTGTCCTTACTCTGTTAATTATTTTTATGGTCAGCGGATGGTCTGTTTCTTTAAAAGACTCTTTATCTACCTACACTCTATCTTCCTGGTTGCTTATTTGTATGTATAGTGTATCATTTCTTTTCATGATGAAAGCTGTTTCATTTCCCTTCACTTATTATTCCAGTTATTTTTTAGAGCATAAATATGAATTATCAAATGAAACTTTCATTTCATGGATAGTCGATGAATTAAAAGGATTAATTCTTGGCCTACTTTTTAGCCTAATCATAATTGAAATTATCTATGGATTTATGCACTATTTCCCCTCATACTGGTGGCTTGTTACTGCAGGCGTTATTTGTCTAATTTTAATACTATTAACAAAAATAGCCCCTATTTTATTACTCCCTCTATTCTTTAAACTACGTCCTATAGCTGACCAAGATCTTATAGCCAGGATCAATAATTTAATAAATAAAACAGGTGCAAAAATTAATGGTATTTTTGAAATGAACTTGAGTAAAAAATCAAAAACCGCCAATGCAGCTTTAGCGGGAATAGGAAAAACCCGTCGCATTATTTTATCAGATACACTACTGGATAATTATAGTTCTGATGAAATAGAAGTTATCATGGCCCATGAAATGGGACATCATGTCTTTAATCACCTTTGGAAAGGTATTATTATTCAAAGTGTTTTAATTTTATTTCTTCTGCTTATAATATCTTATACTTTACATTGGGGAGTATCCATTTTCCATCTGACAGGGATTTCTGATATAGCCGGGTTACCTTATTTGCTTTGTATCAGTATTGTATTCTCTATTGTATTTCTTCCTTTTGTAAATTTTTATCTGCGCCTCTTAGAATATCAAGCTGATCAATACGCTGTAGCAATAACAGGCAAAAATGCCGCCTTCATTCACGCCTTAAAAAAATTATCTGAACAAAACCTTAGTGAAAAACAACCTAATCCTGTGGTTGAATTTATTTTTTATAGTCATCCTTCAGTTTCAAAAAGAATTGAGAAAATAAAAGTCTATGGGGAAGATTAAAGAACCTAAAAGGGTCAAACCTTTTGTTGGTTTATTGTTATCAAATTTATCTCTGGTTGATAATTATAAAAAATCCCTGAAATACATATTTGGAGAGTCAGATCTTCAAAGCAAAATGATACCGTTTTCCCATACTACATATTATAATAAAGAAATGGGCGATACTATTTTCCGCCTTTGGATTAGCTTTTCAAATTTAAAAAATCCCGATCAATTACCCCTTTGGAAAGTAAAAACAAATGAATTAGAAGAAAATTTTTCCAGGGAAAACACGGACAAAATGTATCGAAGAGTAAATATCGACCCTGGGTACATCACTGATTCAAAGGTCCTCTTAGCCTCAACAAAAAATTTTTATCACCGGATTTATTTAAACTCAGGAATATTTGCGGAAATCACTCTAAGTTATAGTAAAGAAGTGGGATGGCAACCCAACCCTTGGACTTATCCTGATTATCAGGATATTGAAGCAACTGATTTTTTTATCAAGGCAAGAAATATTTATCGCCTTCAATATAAAAAGTTGCCAACTTTTTAATAGGTTATACTTTATATTTTATCGACTCAAAGGCTTGACATTTTCTCTCTTAGATATAGAATACTTCTGTTAATATAATGTATTCTAAGATAATTTTTGTTTTTTGTAATAGTTCACCACGGAGACACAGAGGCACTGAGAAATGATTTCAGAAGATGTTCTTGAACTCAAAGTAGTTGATACAATAGCATCAATTCACGAGGCACAATTATTAACCTATTTGAGATTAGCCGGGATGAAGGTAGGCCTTATTATAAATTTTAATGTGCCTTTTTTAAAAGAGGAAATCAAGAGGCTTGTTTTTTGAGTTTTCTCTGTGTCTCTGTGCCTCCGTGCCTCCGTGGTAAGCTGAACTGTTACTGTTTTTTAAATTCTTCTAGGCTTATGAAAAATATTGGTATTTTCTGTAAACCAGACGACAAAAGAGTCTCTATTATCCTCTCTGATCTTCTTGCTTGGATTTTAAAAAAAAATCTGGTCCCATTCTTTGAATACAATACTGCAGAAATAATCTCCTATAGGGAAAAGAAAAATATCCTTCCTCTTTCAGAGCTGGTAACCCGGATCGATATTTTGATCATTCTTGGAGGAGATGGTACCTTATTGAGAGCCTCGCATTTTATAAAGGAACGAAATATTCCTATCTTAGGCGTAAACTTGGGAAGCCTTGGATTTTTAACTGAAATAACCATCCCTGAAATGATTCCTACTTTAGAGATAATATTAGAAAAGGGGTACTCAATAGATGAACGTATGATGTTAACAACCCTTATTTCCCTGCCAAAAAGTAATGAAGAAAGTATCTCCGCCCTTAATGATGTTGTCTTAACCAATGCCTCTCATGAGAGCCACCTTATTGAATTAAGTATAAAAATCGATAAATTATGGATTAATACCTTTCTTGCCGACGGGCTTATTATTAGTACGCCCACCGGTTCAACTGCTTATTCCCTTTCAGCTGGAGGACCTATAATTCATCCGGCAATGCATGCTATGCTTATCACCCCGATTTGCCCTCATATATTAACCAATAGACCAATTGTAATACCGGATACACAAACAATAGAAGTAATATCCAAAGCCAAAGGAGATATTTATCTCACCATCGATGGAAAATTTATTAAAAACGTCACCCATAAAGACGTAATTTATATAAAAAAGGCAATAAATAAAATACACCTTATCCAAGCCCCTAATAAAGATTATTATCAAGTATTGAGAACTAAACTTAATTGGGGCAAAAGATGTTAATTACTTTACATCTTAAAAATTTTGCTATAATTGATGAACTATTTCTAGAATTTGAGAAAGGTTTCTCGGTTTTTTCCGGGGAAACCGGTGCAGGCAAATCAATTCTTATTAATGCCTTGACTCTTCTCTTAGGTGTTAGGGCCTCCAGTGAATATATTCAATCCGGTAAAAATTGCGCCATAATAGAAGGCACTTTTCATATAACCAATAATTCACCTTTACTTCCACTATTAGAGGAAAAAGGATTTGATTTTGAAAATCAAGAAATTTTTATTAAACGCAAAATTTTTACTAATGAAAAAAGTAATCGCTGTTTTCTTAATCATCAAGCCTGTTCATTGTCCTTATTGTCAAAAGTTGGTAAATGGTTAGTTGATATTCACGGCCAACAGGAACATCAATCGCTGTTACTGTCGGAAAGGCATATTGATCTACTTGATGCTTTTGGAAATTTAAATGATTTAAGAAAAAAATTTTTTTCTGTTTTTAAAAATTATAAAAAAAAGGAGGAGGAATTAACTCATTTTTTATCATTAAAAAAAACAAATGAAAAAGAACAGGAGCTCCTTAAATTTGAA
Source organism: Pseudomonadota bacterium (assembly GCA_030605265.1). Taxonomy (GTDB): domain Bacteria; phylum SZUA-182; class SZUA-182; order DTGQ01; family DTGQ01; genus JAUWIR01. The sequence continues at coordinate 6,776 of JAUWIR010000108.1, forward strand.
ATGAAAGAAATTGACCAGGCCAATTTAATTCCGGATGAAGATAGAATACTCGAAGAGCAAAAGGAAAAACTGTTGAATGCAGAAAAATTATTTCATGATACGAATTTCATTTACCAGGAAGTTTATGAAAAACAAGGAGCTTTGCTGGATAATTTAAATGAAATTAATAATAGATTAAAATCACTAGCAAATATTGATAACTTTTTTCTCCCCTTGGCAGGTTCCCTGGAAAATGTCTTATATACTCTCGAGGATATTTCCTCCCAGTGCAGAACTTACAGTAAAGAAATTGAATTTAATTCTCATTTATTAGATGAAATTGAAGATCGAATGATTATTATCCAAAAACTAAAACGAAAATTTGGAAACTCCATAGCAGAAATCTTAAGTTTAAGAAAAAAGATGGAAGAAAAATGGCAAAAATTACAGCATACAGAAGATATTATTGAAGATCTTTCAAGTCAATTCAAAAAATTAGGGAAAAGGGTTTCCGAATTATCTGATACTCTCTCTTTAGAGAGACAAAAAATTGCCAAAGATATTGAAAAAGAAATGAAAAAAGAATTAATTGATCTCAAGATGCCCAAAGCACGGCTCCTTATACAATTTAGAAAAAAAGAAACAGAACCATCCATAGACCAGGAACAATCATTATCTTACCAGTTCCCACATCGGATTACTTCCAAAGGAATAGACACTATTGAATTCCTCTTTTCAGCTAATCAGGGAGAAGAGTTGAAGACCTTAACAAAAGTAGCCTCAGGCGGAGAACTATCCCGAATAATGCTGGCCCTAAAAACCTGTTTAAGGTCCTCCGACAAGGTCCCGATCCTTGTTTTTGATGAAGTGGATATAGGCATAGGCGGAGATATATCACGAATTGTTGGAAAAAAACTTCAAAAATTAGCTTTAGAAAAACAATTGTTATGCATTACTCATTCCCCACAGATTGCCTCTTTAGCAAAACATCATTATATGGTCCAAAAAATAATCGATAATAATCGAACAAAAACGATAGTGAAAAAATTAAATAACGAATCACGTATTCAAGAATTGACGAGAATGTTGGGAGGAGGAGATTCAAGCATTACTATAAAACATGCTCAAAAATTAATACAAGACAGTAAAATACTATAAATTATTCATTGCATTATCCCATTTTATATAGTATATTTTCCTAGGTAAGCTTAAAAATAATCAAAATCAGAACAATAAAAAATTAAGTCCTTTGGGGTGACATGCACAGAAGGAAGGGAGAAGGACATTTTAGCAAAGATGACGGTTACACACCCTTTTCCAGAGGGGTGGGAATTACTCTTCATCTTTTTACTCTCATTGTAACCTTATTACTTCTAATGGTTATAAGCCATCTGATATCCTACCGAAAAAATGTTAAAGTCACTACCTCTTTTGAAAATATCCTTAAAGAAATCCCTCACCAAAGAGCAATTTATGAATTGCAAATAGCTATAACAGATTATATTATGCCGGCCAATGATTTTTTAATTACTGTAGATCCAACAGAACACCAAACCGCTATTGCTTTAGAAAAAAAGGTCCTAAAAACTTTTGACCTCTGCTATCACTTAGCCAGACTGAAAGAGATACCCTTTATTGATAGAATTAGAGAGGATTTTAATAAAATAAGAAACATGTCCAATCAAATCATGTCTTCTGATGTGTCGCAGCGCGAAGTTGCCGGAAAAATGATGGAAAAAATGGATCAATTAGCTTTATCAACACGGGAGCATACTGATGAATTGGTGAGAATTCATGAAAACCATATGAACAGATCACATCTGGCTGCGGAAGATGCCTGGCGTTCCGCTCACTTATGGATGATTGCCATTTTTATTATCGCAACTATCCTTGGACTAACTATTGCCACTTATATTTCTCTTTCTATCTTACGCCCCTTAAAATTACTTGATAATTCAGCCAAACAGATCGCTAATGGAAATTTAAAAGAACTTTTGACCATAGAAAGGAAGGGTGAAATTACCAGCCTGGCCAACTCATTTAACCAAATGATCTTATCCTTACGACACCAAATTAAGACCAGCAGAACTATTCTGGAAGCTATTGCCGATCCCATCTTTACAGTAGATATGGCCATGAACCTTACCTACTTCAGCCTGGCCTGCGAAACCTTAACCGGATATACCAGTAAAGATGTGCTTGGAAAAAAATGTTATGATATTTTTAAGAGTAATATTTGTCAGGGCAGATGTGCTATTAAAGCTTCAGCAAAAAATGGCACCCCCACCTATAATGTAGAGGTGAAAATTAAAACAAAAGATAATAAAGATATTCCCATTATGGCTAGCGCTTCTTCTCTGAGGGACGAACAAGGCATTATTATGGGTGGATGTGAGATATTTCGAGATGTTTCAGAACAGAAAAGAATGATTAGAGAGCTAAAAGAAGCTGAAGAGCAATTAATAATATCAGAAAAAATGGCTGCATTAGGTAGGCTGGCGAGTTGTGTCAGCCATGAATTAAGGAATCCCTTGGCCATTATTCAAAATTCAACCTATTTTTTAAAAAATAAAATTCAGAATCAAGATCCAAAAATACATAAACATATGGAAATTATTGAACATGAAATTAAAGGCTCAAACAAAATCATCTCAGAACTACTGGGATTTTGTCGCACAACTAAATCAGAACTAGTTCCCTGTGACATAAATGAAATCATTAACTTATCTTTATCAAGAATTCATTTAACCCCGTCAATCACTGTCCATAAAAAGTTAACTCCCAGCCTTCCCGCTGTGGCCATAGATAAGGACCAGATTCATCAAGTGCTGGTCAATTTAATGGGTAATGCAGAAAATGCCATGTCAAAAAAGGGAGGGAAAATTACTATATCCACCAGTCAAAGGGAAAACAAAATTTTAGTAGAAATAAATGATCAGGGGTGTGGTATCCCCTCTTCTCAAATGGAAAAGCTTTTTGATCCATTTTTTACCACCAAAACGAAGGGAATAGGGCTTGGTTTAACTATTACAAAATCTATTATACAAAACCATCAGGGGAACATTTCAGCAAACAGTACTATTGGAGAAGGGACGTCTTTTATTATATCCTTTCCTATTTCCAGGAAATCCAGTGCGATACTTAATGATTAATAAATCAAAAGAAGGGAAGAAATTGAAAATTTTAGTCGTCGATGATCAATTAGGAATGCGTGAAACTCTCACTGATATTTTGCAAGAAGCCGGGTATTTTGTTGAAGCTGCAGTTGATGGATATGGCGCTGTTGAA
>JAUWIR010000179.1 GCA_030605265.1 Pseudomonadota bacterium
AAAAACTACTTTTGAACCACTGATAGACACTGATAAACACAGATTTTTTATCCGTGTCTATCAGTGTTCATCCGTGGTTCAAAGTTTAAAAAGTGTCAACTACTTTTGGGCATAAATGAAGGATGCCCCATATTGTCCCTAATTCCACCAGGATATCTTTTCTTTTATATTTTTTTTCTATAAATTCACGCATCCGAAGGAAAGGCAAGTTTTCCTTGTAATCATTCAGCCAGTTGGAGATATTTTGAACACTGATTTTTATCCCATATTTTTCGCTCACTTTATGAGCGGACTCTTCCAAGGTGCGTAATCGATTGTAAAATTCTTTCCCATGCTTTTTTCAAGTTTAAGATCTTAGCTCTTTGAATTTGGTATTTTATTAGGAGTGTATTCAAGGTCTCTTTGGTTTCCTGATCATCAAAGGAGGCAATAAGAAAATCTATCTATTGAATTCAGAAGAGGTCGCTCCATCATAAGTATAAGTACCTAATGTTACTAGATCCTCATAATTATCATTCCCCCAAAATAAACAACCTACTCCTACACCTTGTGATGCTCCTGTTCTGTGAAATTTTAAAACACAAAGGGTCAGTTTCATTATAGGTGGGCCATAAAAACCTCAGATGTTGAAAATGATTATGGTTATTCAATATGAAATACTGGTATAAATCTTTGCTGTTTATTTTTTTGAAAAAATGAATAAAAATTCAGATGTCTTCTTTTTTATTTTTTTATGACATAGTGCCTAATGGATAGAAACAGCTAGGTTTAATATAACTCATAATTTTTGAAATTTTTTTTAAAACGCAAATGATTCCTTATCACGATAGGTTTTAGGCAAGATTTTTTATATTGAGCATTTATTCATTGAATAAGGCGGGTAGGTATATTTATTTTTTAAGGAGTTAACTGGCAGCGCTACGGGGAGTCGAACCCCGGTTTGATGACTGAGAATCACCCGTCCTAACCACTAGACCATAGCGCCGCATATTGTATGCATGGAAAGTTATCTGGCTGCAGGACCAGGGTTCGAACCTGGACTGGATGATTCAGAGTCATCTGGCCTACCATTAGCCGATCCTGCAGCAAAATTAAAAATATCCTACTATATATAATTAAATTTGTAAAGTGTCTTTTGAACTTACAAGTTTTTGGATTTTATCACTCATCCTTTTTTATTTTTACAGCTTTTATATGAGTATGTCGAAAGATATTTTCTAATCTTTCCAAAACCCGATCTTTTCCTAATAATACCAGCATTAAAAAAATGCCGGGTCCGGTAGTTTTCCCACTGACGGCAGAGCGTACAGGATGAATCAAATCTCCTAACTTTAGCCCTCTTTCTTTTATGAGCTCCTGAAAAATAGTATCAATGGCCTCTTCATCAAAAGTCTCCAAACGTTCCAAACGCTGATGTAATTCTTTTAGCATAGGAAGATTATTCGGTTGCGAAAATATTTTTTCATGTGCTTCCTCAGTATACCGGATTTTTTTGGTAAAGAAAAAATTAACCAGTTCCGGTAAATCCGAAAACAGTTTCATCCTGTCCCGAACACTGAGGACAATTTGTTTAATATCTTGGGTTGGCTCCTGCAGCAGATCTTCACTAATAAGGCCTGCATGACTAAGATAAGGCAATGCATGAGAAATAAATTCTTCATCATTAATTTTACGAATGTATTTTCCATTCATCCATTCCATTTTTTGGGGATCAAAGATGGCCGCTTTTTTGGATACTTTTTGCAGGGAAAATTTTTCTATTAACTCCGGCAGAGAAAAAATGGTTTGTCTGTCATTATAGGCCCAACCAAGCAGAGCAAGATAATTAATCATGGCCTGGGGAAGATATCCTTTCTTGCGGTATTCACCAACAGCAGTGGCCCCATGACGTTTACTTAATCTGGTATTATCAGGGCCCATAATCATGGGGATATGAACAAATTGCGGTATTTGAAAATTCAGGGCCTGGTAAAGCATAATCTGTTTCGGAGTGTTGGAAATGTGGTCGTCCCCTCGAATCACATGGGTAATCTCATTTAAAGCATCATCTATGGTTACTGATAAATTATAAGTAGGCTGGCCGTTTGATCGTATGATAATGAAGTCATCAATTTCTTTATTATCAAAAGAGACCCTCTTCCGAACTAAATCTTTGAACTCAGTGTTTCCCTCATGAGGAGTACGAAAACGTATTGAAGCTGCCTCGCCAGCCGCTATTTTGCTCTTGGCCTGGTCTGGCTGTATTTGGCCGCACGGACACTTTTGATTATAAGATTTGTCTTGTATCTGCTTTGGCGCACAAAAACAATGATATGCTTTTTCCTCTTGAATTAATTGTTGAGCATAACGATCATAGATGTCTTTCCTGTCATATTGAAAAATCGGGCCCTCATCCCAATTCAGCCCTAACCATTCTAAATCCTCAAGAATTTGTTTCCAGAATCTATCCTCACTCCGCTCCCTATCAGTATCCTCTATTCGTAAAATAAAAGTCCCTTTATGATGCCTGGCAAACAACCAGTTAAAGAGAGCAGTCCTCGCTCCGCCTATATGCAAATACCCGGTAGGGCTTGGAGCGAATCGAACTTTAATAGTATCAGAAGGACAAGGTTTATTCTCCATTTTATTTAATCCCTTTGCTTATGTTATATCATTATCATTATTCACTATCATTATTCACTATCATTATTCACTGTCAATTAACAATCAATTATAGGTTTAATCCCCTACTCAGTCAAGCTGTATTTGGTAATCTTATTGACCGAGAGGCATATTTATATTATTCTATCATTAATCAAAAAGATTGATTTATTTTCACTGAGGGTTTTATATTCACTCATGAAATAGTAAATTTTAAAATTGACTTGACAAAATCAAACATTTCTCCATAAAATATAAACCATTTTCCTTTCCAAGGGGGTGAGGAGATGAAAATAGATGTAAATGAAATTATTGGTCCGGAGGCAAATTTTACTTTTACCGCCTCAGCATCAGACTTTACTTTTTCTCCTGATGAATTAATCTTAAAGGAAGAAGTAAAAGTTTTTGTTTATCTCAGAAAAATAGACAAGGAAATATTTCTAAAAGGTGATATTCAGACACTCATTGAATTGAGATGCAGTCGATGCTTAGAATCCTATGAATATCCTGTAAATGATCATTTTGAAATTTCTCTTGAGCCTTACTCTGAGTACTTGACTGAAGAGGAAACTGAACTGAGAAAAGATGAATTGGATTTTGATTTATATAAAGAAGATATTATTGATTTAACTGAATTAGTAAGAGAGCAGATTTTATTAGCCGCACCAATGATTCCCCTATGTCATAAAGAGTGTAAGGGGTTATGCCAACAATGCGGTGAAAATTTAAATCATAAGAAATGTTCGTGCACAACAGAACAGATTGATCCAAGGTGGTCAAAATTAAAAAATTTACTCAATAAATAACCAAAATCAGGAGGTAATTATGGCCTTACCAAAAAGAAAAGTCTCCAAGTCTCGGCGAGATAAAAGACGTACACATTACAAATTGTCTCCGCCTACCTATACAAACTGTCCTCAATGCCAGGAAACAAAACTCCCCCATGCAGTGTGTCTCAACTGCGGTTATTATGATGGGGAAAAAGTAATTGAAATCAAAGAAAAAGTTTAACCTAAAGGGGGCCTGGTGAAAATAGCAGTTGACGCTATGGGAGGAGATTTCGGACATTGTGTGCTATTGGATGGTGCGATTCAGGCTGCGCGAAAGTGGGAAGTAGAAATTTTCTTAGTTGGAGATCAAGATCTTATTAACCTTGAATTGGGCAATCACAATTTGCAAGGCTTAAAAATATATGTAAAACATGCCCCTGAGGTTATTGAAATGGATGAATCAGCGTCAGCTTTCCGAAAGAAAAGAGGGTCCTCTATCCGAGTAGCCACTGAACTGGTCAAGAGGGGGGAGGCTGATGCAGTAATAAGCGCCGGGAATACTGGTGCGGCCATGGCTTCGGCAAAAATTTTGCTGGGATCTTTAAAAGGGGTGGAGCGACCTGCAATTGCTACAATTTTACCCACCATCAAAGGTATTGCTTTATTACTTGACGCTGGTGCAAATGTTGATTGTAAACCGCATCATCTGTTTCAGTTTGCTGTGATGGGGTCTATTTATTCAAAGGATATTCTCGGGATAGAGAACCCCAAAGTGGGGCTATTAAATATTGGAGAAGAAGAAAGTAAAGGCAATGTATTAACCAAAGAAACCTTTAAAAGACTTAAAAATGGAGGTTTAAATTTTATAGGCAATGTGGAGGGAAAAGACCTTTATTCCGGAAAAGTTGATGTAGTTGTTTGCGACGGCTTCACAGGGAATATTGCCCTCAAGATAAGTGAAAGCGTGGCTGAGATGATTTCCAAGTACTTCCAGCAAGAAATTCCCAAAAAATTTCTTTGGAAACTTGGATACTTGATGATGAAGCCCTGCTTTAAAAATTTTAAAAAAATGGTGGATTATGATGAATATGGAGGAGCCCCATTATTAGGGATTAATGGAGTATGTATTATTTGTCACGGTAGATCGGGAGCAAAGGCAATCAAAAACGCTATCAGAGTTACTACCGATTTTATTCAACGTAAAGTAAATAATCACATTCAAAAATCCTTAACCCTCTCGTAAATTTTAAAGAATAAAATCATCGCGACTCAATTGGTTCGAAAAAAACTGGAAATAACTCTATGAATCACTCATATATTGCGGGGACGGGATCATATGTTCCTGAAAAAATAATAACCAATTTTACTTTGGAAAAAATGATAGACACGAGCGATGAATGGATTCGCACTCGCACTGGTATTCTGGAGCGAAGAATTGCCCAAGAAAATGAAACCACTTCTGATTTGTCTATTAAGGCAGCCTTGTCCGCCATAGAGGATGCTAAGATAACATCGGGTGACCTGGACCTTATCATAACTGCAACAGTAACTCCTGATATGGTATTTCCTTCAAGCAGTTGTATGATCCAAAAAAATATCGGGGCTCATAAAGCAGCAGCCTTTGATGTTGCCGCGGCCTGTTCCGGATTTATCTATGCCCTGAATGTTGGTGATCAATTAATAAAAAGCGGCCAATATAAAACAGTTATGGTCCTGGGGGCTGATACTTTAACAAAAATTATCGATTGGACTGATCGGAATACTTGTATTCTTTTTGGAGACGGCGCCGGAGCAGTAATTCTCAAAAGTACACAAGAAGATCGCGGTATTTATTCAACTCATCTATACACTGACGGAACTTTGGGAGAACTCCTGGAGGTGCGATCTCTTCGTCCAACCTCGGAAGAAACACTAACCAATAGATTGCATTATATTTCCATGAAGGGGAATGAACTGTTCAAAGTGGCCATAAAAGCAATGACTGAAGCGATTCAAGATGTTACCAGATCAAATGGGATACCAATAGATGCGGTTGATTTTTTTATTTTTCATCAGGCGAATATCCGAATTATTCAGGCTGTTGCTCAAAGATTGAACATTCCGGAAAATAAAATTCCTTTAACCATTCAAAAATATGGAAACACTTCTACTGCCAGTATGCCGATTACTCTTGATGAATTAAACAAGGCAGGCAAAATACAACCCGGGAACACCGTTTGCTTTGCTGCTTTTGGCGGAGGCTTGACCTGGGCCTCAAGTTTGCTAAAATGGTAATTTAAAATAGTGAGCTGAACTAATAAAAAATGTCTAATCTTTAAATAAGGAGCCGAGGATGGATTATTTCCTGACAGAAGACCAGCAAATGATCCAAGATTTAGCTAGAAGGGTCACCCAAGAAAAGATAGTTCCCTTTCGTGCGGAATTTGATGAAAGGGAGGAATTTGCTTGGGATATCATGAACAATTTAGCTGAAATGGATCTTTTCGGTGTATATCTTCCTGAAGAATATGGGGGAGTTGGTGGAGGATGTTTTGAATTATGTCTTGTGGTGGAAGAATTAAGCCGTGCCTGTGGGGGGATAGCTATAAGCTTTGCCGCCAGCGCTTTAGGCGCTTACCCGATTTTTCTATATGGAAACGATCAACAGAAGAAAAAATATTTACCGCAGATTGCCGCCGGGAAAAAACTAGGGGCTTTTGCCCTCACTGAAGCGGATGCCGGCAGTGATGCCGGAAGAATAAAAACCACAGCCCGCCTTGACGGAGATCAATATGTCTTAAATGGCACAAAACAATGGATCACTAATGGTGGGGAGGCAGAAATTTATACGGTCATCGCTATGACTGATAAATCAAGGGGAAGTCGCGGAGCGAGTGCCTTTATTGTAGAAAAGGGAACACCAGGCTTTGAATTTGGAAAAAAAGAAAAAAAAATGGGCATCAGGTCTTCCTGCACTAGAGAATTAATTTTTACAGATTGCCGGGTCCTCAAAGAAAATCTTCTCAGCCGTGCAGGAATGGGTTTTATTATTGCCATGAGAACTCTTGACACGTCCCGCCCCGGTATTGGCGCCCAAGCTGTTGGAATAGCCCAGGGGGCCTTAGATGAAGCAGTAACCTATGCGCGGGAACGGGTCCAATTCGGAAAACCGATTTCCTCTTTTCAAGCTATACAGCATATGATGGCAGATATGGCCACACAAGTTGAAGCAGCCCGCGCACTTGTCTATATGGCGGCAAAAAATATAGACAGCGGGGCCAAAGATATTTCCAAAATTTCAGCAATGTCTAAAGTATTTGCTTCAGATGTAGCCATGAAAGTAACTACGGATGCAGTGCAGATTCTTGGCGGCTACGGCTATATGCGGGACTATCCTGTTGAAAAAATGATGAGAGATGCCAAAATTACCCAAATTTATGAAGGGACCAATCAAATCCAGCGAAACGTTATTGCTTTACAGCTCATAAAGGAGAAGGCCAAAGGAAAATGAAAATTATCATCTGTATTAAACAAGTCCCGGAAACAGGAAATATTAAAATTGATCCGGAAACTCACACCTTAATCCGAAGTGGAGTACCAAGCATTGTAAATCCGCTTGACCTTTATGCTGTAGAAGAAGCTTTGCGCTGGAAAGAAAAACTGAGCGTTACTACAACTGTTATTACCATGGGACCGCCTCAAGCCAAAGAAGCCTTAAAAGAGGCCCTCTCCATGGGCATCGATGAGGGGATACTTTTGAGTGACCCTCAATTTGCAGGCGCAGACACTTTTGCTACCTCCTATACCCTCTCTCTGGCTATTAAAAAACTCATGCCCTATAACCTTATTCTTTGCGGCAAGCAAGCCATAGACGGGGACACTGCTCAAGTAGGCCCCGGTATTGCCGAACATCTGGATATTCCCCACTTGGCTTATATTCGAAAAATAGAAGAGATTGATCAAAAAAAGGGGACCCTCAGGGCCCAACGACTTATGGATGACGGATATGAAATAATAGAAGTGAAGCTACCGGCCCTTCTTACTGTAGTTAAAGAGATTAACGAACCAAGGCTTCCGTCTCTTAAGGGAAAAATGAGGGCCCGCAAAGCTGACCTTCCCGTTTGGAAAGCGGAGGACCTATGCCATGAAGATGAGGGTTTTTTCGGTCTTTCCGCCTCTCCTACACAAGTAAAAACGATCTTTGCCCCTCCTTCCAAAGTGAATGTAGAAATAATAACAGGTGAAGCCGAGGAAATTTCTCAACTTTTAATCGAACGATTAAAAACACAGAAAATTCTCTAATAGATAGAGGTAATAGTTTATATGGGTATCAAAATTAAACAGGATCTTTGCAATGGCTGTGGAGAGTGCTTCGACCAGTGCCCTTTCGCTGCAATTACTATAGAGAATAATAAAGCTCACCTTAATGAGCAATGTGTACTTTGTCAGGCCTGTCTTTCCTCTTGTCCTAATGGGGCGCTTTTTTTATCTGAAGAGGATGAAAGCCCGGAAGCTTCAAAGGAAGATATAAACGCTTACAAAGGTATCTGGGTCTTTGCTGAACAGAGGCATGGGACCGTTGCTGAAGTAACTTTTGAGCTATTGGGTGAAGGAAAAAGACTGGCTGATAAACTCAATACTCC
>JAUWIR010000087.1 GCA_030605265.1 Pseudomonadota bacterium
AGGAAAGCCAAATATCATTTTTTATAAAAATTTATAAACGCTTTCAGGGTGTAAAATCTTTTTGATTAACTGGATTTATTTAAATCATGTAAATCCTGTTATCCTGTCAAATATTTTTCTATTTTTGAATCTAAAAATCTAATTGCACAGGTTGAAAAATTTTGGGTAAAAGTATGTTTAAAGAGGCCTCTTGCCAATCGTGATTCCTTTACTCTCCAAATTTTTTAGTTGTTGATCCGGTTCCGGGAGAGATGGTGCTTGGATGGTTGCTCTATCGCCCAGTACTGCCCTTGTGAATAAGACTGGAAAAACAATGACAAGTATGTATCTAGCAATGTCAACCAGACGAATGCTTTTGTTGAAGCAGGAATTATATTTAAGCGGCTGGAAGCCGCTTCCACTATAACAACGCATTCTAAAATCCGCCCGAAGGGCGCTAAATTTAGGGTAGGTTGGCAGAAGGAATAGAAAACTAAAGAATTAAATTATAGCCCGTTTTTCCATTAACTGCTCTAATTCCGGCTTGGTGATTTGATCGTCAGCGCCTACTTTTTTCCCCTTTTGGAATAAAGCGTAATTGATGAGGGAGGAGAAAAGCAAAACCGGAATAACAAATACAGCTGTATTTAATAGCTGTATTTATTGACCGCTTAAATTAACGTATTAATTTTTTGCGTATTTTTCAATGCACATCTGTGCTCGCTCTACTAATTGCCCTAATTCCGGCTTGGTGATTTGATCATCAGCGCCTACTTTTTTCCCCTTTTGAAAAAGGGCGTAATTGATGAGAGAGGAAAAGAGTAAAACCGGGATACCATAAAAGGCGGGATCTTCTTTGATTTTTTTACATAGATGATGTCCATCCATGCGCGGCATTTCTATGTCAGTGATAATGCAGGTGACGGCCTTTTTGACCTGGGGGCCTTTTTCCTTAAGATTACATAAAGCTTCCCATGCACTAAGACCATCTGAGAAAGCAAGGACATTATAACCTGTTGTGGAAAGGATTTTTTTCATCCGATCTCGAATCATTTTTGAATCTTCAGCAATGAGTATTGTTTCTTGCTGGTCTTTTTTGGATGAGGGCCCTTTGGCTTCAGCTTTTGGAGATAATCCTTTCTCTTCAGATTTTAGAGATGGGCCTTTATTTTTTGAAGGTACATTCATGGCCAATGATGGATCAATTTGAGAGACAATTTTTTCAAAATCTAAGAGTTGAATAATTTTCTCATTAATTGTGGTCATAGAAACAACACTTTCGTACTGAGCAATAAAGGGAGGGGGGGCTTCAATCTGGGTCCAGGATATTCGATATACTTTATCGACCCCATGAACAAGGAGCCCGAATTGCCGGTTATTTATTTCGATAATAATGACCACCCATTTTTTTAGCACTTCTTCTGATCTATCAGGAATAAATTTGAAGTAATTACATAGATTTATCAAGGGAATAGATTTTCCCCGCAAAACGAATACTCCATCAATAAAAAAGTGTCTTTCCGGGGGGATGATTAATTTTGCAGGCACAGGTACTATACATTTTACTTTAGCAGCATTAATACCAAAGGGGACGGTGATATATTTGTTTTCCTTTTCACCCTCTTCTTTAAAGGTAAGATTAAAAATGATCAGCTCTATTTCATTTGTTCCTATTTCCGTTAATATTTTGCTCATCTTGTGATCTCTTTTATTAGTTATTTTTTTTATTATGTGGCTATTTGATGTTGTTGGACTTATCTATTATCTTATCGTCATGGGTTTGAGGGAAATTGGGGGATAATTTTAATTTTAAAGTAAAGCAAGGGCGTTTTGTTCAAGAATACGTTTTTTTAATTCTAGAGAAATATCAAGGGAATGGATGAGAGAAATTTCTTTTTCCTGATCTTTCCAAGGAGAATCAGTACCAAAAAGAATTTTCTCTGAGGGATGATTACTAAGGATTACTTTAAGGAGTTTTTTATCAATATACCCAATTGAATAGCTGGTATCAAAAAAGATATTTTTCCCCAGCAAATGATCGAGTACTTTGTCCCACTGTCGCCATCCGCCAAGATGGGAGGCAATAATCTTCAAATCAGGGAAATCTTCTAAAACATGAGCTAATCGTTCAGGATCGCCTCGATCGGAATCAGGAAAACTAATATCATAGCCGCAGTGAAAAAGAATGAGTAATTCATTTTCCATAATTTTTTGGTAAATAGAGTACATTCGTAGTTCGTCAAGGTCAAAGGATTGAAATTCAGGGTGCAGTTTCACACCGATAAAACCTGCTTCTTTTATTTTTTGTATTTCCTCAAAGATAGTATCAGAATCAGGATGAAGAGAGGGCAAGGGAATGATTCGATCACTTTTGATATTCTCACACCAGTTGAATATGGAATTAAACTGGGCCGGTGCGGTAGCTACGCAGGCTACAATGGATTTATCAATCTTTGCCCGGTCCATTGATTTGAGTAAAGCTGATATGGTACCATTGTTATAAGCTTTTGAATTTGATGATTTTTCTAATTTATCAAGGGCCACTGTTGCAATATGATCAGGGAAGGCATGAGTGTGGAAATCAATAATCATGATAAAGGGTCCTGGCCTATTGCCTTTCTAAAATGATGGAGTTTTTTGATTGCATTTCAGTCAATCGTAAGGTGTTGTCATCCTCAAAGGTAACTTGAAATTGTTTGGAGAGTTTTTCATCTTTAAAGATATGAATTTCATTATTTTTGATTTCATAAGTAGCCATAATGCTCCTTTTTTCCTCTTTTTCATCAGTAAATTCTAAAATACTGGTTTTATCTTCACCGAAAATATAGATTACATCTCCTGGAGGGGCCTCTTCAGTAGCATCAGTGTAAAGGAATTTCCAGCTTCCTACAATTTTTTTTTCAATCTCATTATATTTTTGAGTTTCGGGTTTTTGGGTACATCCCCAAAGGGTAAAAATGAACAAGATAAGACATAGGGTACTTACTGTTTTTCGCATTTCAATTCCTCTTTTTAATATTTAGTAATAAAGGATTAAATAACATCCCCACTAATCCAAAATTTATTTAGACAGGATTAACAGGATTTTTGGCATCCTTCATAAAAACGAAAAGTAGTTTACACTTATGACTTTTTATTTTTTTATCTACCATGAAGAACATGAAGGAAAAGAAGGGATAAAAAAATCTTCATGCTCTTCATGGTGAAATAAAAAAGTGTAAAATAATAAATCCGTTTTTATGCTGCTAACAATTCATCAGCTTAACAACCAGTGTAATTTATCGAAGGTTTATCCTGTTATCCTGTCGAATTATTTTTTAAAATAAGTATCAAGCCACTTTCGGGCATTCAGAAAAAGGAGGCCCCAAGGAGTAATTTTATGTTCTGCTTTGTTTTGGTAAGGATAGTATCCCCACTGCCAGGGCAAAACAGCTCTTTCCGGATGCGGCATCATGGCCAGATGACGCCCGTCAGGCGAGCAGATACCCGCGGCATTATACTGGGAACCATTTGGGTTCGCCGGGTAATAAGAATCCGAATAGGTGATGGGAATGCAGTATTTGTCTTTTATTTCAGGGAAATAGAAGCGCCCCTCACCGTGGGCTACCCAAACCCCCAAGGTTGAACCCTCTAACCCTTGAAGGAGGATTGAAGGAGACGAAAAAATATCCACTGAGAGAAATCGTGATTCAAAGATATTTGAGGCATTAATCTGCATCTGAGGCTGGAGGTTTTCTTCAAGGTCCGGGTAAAGTAAGTGCAGTTGCGCCATCAATTGACATCCATTGCAAATGCCCAAAGAAAGGGTATCTTCCCGTTGGTAATAATTTTGTAATATTTTTTGAGCTGTTGTATTATATTGAAAAACAGCCGCCCAACCGCGAGCTGAGCCAAGGACATCGGAGTTGGAAAAGCCCCCGCAAAAAACGATAAATTTGATGTCTTCTAATGATTCCCTGCCTGAAGTGATGTCCGTAGTGGTAACGTCTTTTACTTTGAATCCTGCCAAATGCAGGGCATAGGCCATTTCTCTGTCCCCGTTGGTCCCCTTTTCTCGAATAATAGCTGCTTTAAATTTTGGCATATTTGGTAGAGAAAAATGTGTAGGCTCAAACTGTTTTGGAAATATAAAGGGTTTCATGGGACGATCAAAATGACCATATCCTTCATCTGCAATTTCAGGTTTCATTTGCAGCTTTTCCATATCATAGGAGGTTTTTTGCCATACTTGGCGAAGTTCTTTCATTCCCATAGATAAATCATCAGTGATGGTTCGTATGATTAATTCTTTGAAATCCGGTTTGGCAATATGGTAGATATCAGTACCTTTTGATAGATAGGTCTTGATTTTATCCTCTTCTTCTGCTCGAAATTGAATGAGCACTCCCAATCCCTCATAAAAGAGGTCTTTTGAAGGGAATTGAATTTCAAGGCCACAACCCCCGGCAAAAGCCATTTCACAGAGGGCCGTGATAATTCCCCCCTCTGAGATATCATGGCCGGCTAAAATTAAATTTTGCCTCATAAGCATCTGAATAGTATTAAAACAGGTTTTAAAATATACCGGATCATCTAAATCAGGGACTTGATCGGGCATTCCCCCTAATTGGTTGTAAACTTGAGCTAAACTGCTTGAACCAAGGCACAGGGAAGGGTCCTTTGGTAATTTTTGAAAAGGGATGTAGGCTATTTGAGTATTCTCTTGGTTTTTTATTACCGGTGTTATGATTCGCTGTATATCATTACACCATCCGGATGCAGTAACAATAACTGTTCCCGGGGACCTTACCAATGTCCCTTGCGGATACTGCTGGGACATGGAAAGAGAGTCTTTTCCTGTGGGCACGGCAATGCCCAGAGCAAGGCAGACCTTTCCTAAAGCCTGAACAGCACGGTATAAATTGGCATTTTCTCCAGGTTGATTACAGGGCCACATCCAATTGGCGCTTAATATAATTGAATCCATGCCTCTGGCCAAGGGGGCCCAAACAATATTGGTTAAGCTTTCGCCAACTGATAACCGCGCCCCTGCTTCCGGATTAATGATCCCGGGAATAGGGCGGTCGCCAAGACTTAAGGCAATTCCGTTTGTTCCTGCATAATCAGTAGCTTTTACAGCTACGTCGGCCAAAGGAAGTTGATAGGGGCCCACAGTTTGCTGTTGGGCCACAAGCCCGGTAACAGAACGATCGACCTTATGAGTGAGCCATTCCTTGCAGGCTACTTTGGTGAGCCGTAAAACACGAAATAGATGCTCTTTTATAGATACGTTGGGTATGGTAATGTTAGGCCAATCTATTTTTTTTGTATTGGCCTGTACTTCAGTTTTTGGTGGACGGCTAAAGAGAAATTCAAGATCAAGTTCAACCGGATTTTGGCCTTTTTGGCGTTGAAAAATTAATCGCCCGTCTCCGGTACATTTTCCAATAATATAACACGGGCAGCGTTCTCTTTCAGCGATTTCCAAAAGAGTGGGCACAAAGGATTTCGGTAAAATGAGCCCCATTCGTTCCTGGGATTCATTACCGATAATTTCAAGGTCCGAGAGGGTTGGGTCCCCAACAGGGAGCTGATCCATATAAATTATGCCGCCACAATTCTCCAGGAGCTCTGAAAGACAATTGAAATGTCCTCCCGCCCCATGGTCATGAAGGGAAATGACGGGATTATCTTCACCGATTTCTGCTAGAGTGCGCAAAACGCGATATACTCGTTGCTGCATTTCAGGGTTGGATCGTTGCACGGCATTCAGTTCAAGTTTTTTGCCCATTTCGCCTGTGTTGACGCTTGACACGGCGCCACCACCTATCCCGATACGATAATTATCTCCACCCAGTAAAACGATTTGGTCTCCTTTTTGGGGTGTTTTTTTATGAGCATGTTGCGCATTGGCTTGCCCAACTCCTCCGGCCAGCATGATGACTTTATCATATCCCCAAAAAGTATCATTATAGTGATGTTCAAAAGTGGTCACTGTCCCTGAGATAAGAGGTTGCCCAAATTTATTACCATAATCCGAAGCGCCATTTGAAGCTTTAATGAGAATAGTGGCTGGGTCCTGGTAGAGATAATCTCGGGGTTTAAGGGTTTTTTCCCAGGGAAGATCAGAGACCCTGGCATAGGAAGTGAGGTAACCGACCGTACCAACGCCGGGAATAGAGCCTATGCCTCCTCCCATACGATCACGAATTTCTCCTCCTGTGCCGGTAGCTGCTCCCGGGAAGGCACAAACAGTGGTGGGAAAATTATGGGTTTCAGCTTTAAGACAGAGTACTGATTCAATAGTTTGAGTTTGGAAAAATCGGGATTTATCCGGAGAGAATTGTTCCACATAAGGGCCTTTAAAAAAGGCCACATTATCAGTATAAGCGCTAATAATATTGGAGGGATTGTTTAAGGTAGTCTGCCGAATCCAATCAAACAGGGAAAGATTTTGGATTTTCCCGTCAAGGATAAACCTTCCTTTAAACACTTTATGTCGACAGTGTTCTGAATTAGCCTGAGCAAATCCGAACAGCTCGGCATCAGTCATAGGTCGGCCAATTTTTTGTGAATACGAGCTTAAGTACTCGATTTCTTGATCAGATAGTGCCAGCCCTGCTTTTTGATTATATGCGGCAATGTCCTTTATTTTTTTTATGGGAGAAGGTTTGGTGAAGAGAGTAAAAATATGTTCGTCGAGCTCATGGTAGATTTGCTGGAGCATAGGATCAATGTGCCAGGATGAATTTTTCGGAAGAAGAAAAAGTTCTGCTCGAATAACACCTTGAATGTCAATGTTGGCTAAAATTTCTATGGCGTTGGTTGCCCAGGGAGTTACCATTTCTTTTCGTGGACCAATAAAGGGCCCGGAATAAAAAGAAATTTCCTTGGCTTGAAATAACCAATTAATTTTTTCTAAGCTTTCAGGACTGTGAGTATATTTTGCGGGATTGATTTGTAAGGCAAAGTATTTTTGATTTTCTAATTCAGATTGAAGAATTAAAATCATAAATTGAAACATCCCTAAGAGATTTTAGATTTCTTGGTCCGGATTAAAAACTGTTTTCTAATAATAGCCTATAAGGGGAATAAAGGCAAGAGATTATAGGGCAAACGCATCTAAATTTGGAGAATTTTCTCCACAAAGGCATCAAAATAACAAAAAATATAAGCACATGTATCCCACTTCAAGTAAAATGGATAGAGAGGTTCAAACTTATACTTCGGATGCCTCCATTTTTTAATATCCTATCAACAATCGTTTTATCTTACACATAAAAATTCTCTCCTTAACCTTAATATTTTATGAACGTTACGAAATCCTAAGAAAATGAACTAAAGAAATCTGTCTAACCAATGAAAACGATTAATTTTTTTCTTTTGTGTAAAAAAACGAGAAATTTTTATTGCTTTATGATTTCATTATGATATATGATGCTCATTAATTAGTTGATTGTTATTTTTTTTACTTAAAATTAAGTTTATAAAAATTGAGTCCCGAAGTACTATACTCCGTTTAGAAGGATCTGTTTAGATGCTTGCTTTCCGTATTTTTTAGGTTGCTTAGAAGCTAAATTTCTATGGTTTATGATATATTCTATACTTTTGTACTTTTCTATAACTAATTGAAATATAAATAATTTTATAATGTTCACTGGCCATTCCCGCAAAAGCGGAAAGCCGGTAATATCAAGGCTTCCGGATTCCTGCCTGCGCAGGAATGACAAAAAGTGTAAAAGTAAAAATATTAAGGAGGTGATTATAACAAGCCTTTACTTAATCCATTACCATTACATTAAACAGGAATAACCAATTTTCAAAGGAGGTGTTTATGCAGTCCTTTACTCAATGCATCACATTAACGGGTAAAGTTGTGAATGTTCTGGAGGACCGATACAGATTTACACTTCTTTGCCGAAGTGGAGATGAATTTGACATCCGTGTGCCCAAAGAGCAAGACCGTTGCTGGTTTAGTCCATTAACCAATTTGGACAAACTTGCCCGTGACCGTTATGGTGAACCCACGCCCACGGCTGGTGAAGATGAAGTCCAACACCGTATCCGGAAATATTTAGCTCCGGATTGTCTGGTAATTGTCAAAGGAATATTCCAGGAATCCGAGGATAAACGAACTGTTTCCGCTCGACAAATTTACCTGTTATATGAAATGGATGGCGAACCGATCACCAATTGCGAAATGCGCGATAAGGAACTGGTTTTCGAGACATCATCATGGTGGATTCAACAGATAAAAATGATGGGCGACACATGGCTACATGCACTTTTTAGAGATGGCCTCAAGTTTGATTTTTCCCGCTATCAGACAAACCTTGACATTACCAATGCACCCTCTCTGAGTGGAAACACTGAACTTCAGGAAATGGCCACACTGTCACGTCTGATTTATGGTTTTTCATCAGCTTACATGCTGACAGGCGCTCAGCGGTTTTTGGATGCCGCAACAGAAGGAGTTAAATATCAGCGCGAATTTTTTCGCAGCTATGGCGGAAATGGTCAATATATTCTATGGGCGTATGGAAAAAAAGGTCCTGAGATTATTATTCCATCACTGAATGGAGATGATAAAAACACCTTACCCCTTTACGAGCAAATATATGCACTTGCCGGACTTGCCCAGTACTATCGCATCACCTTAGACTGGGAAACCCTTGACGATATCCGCAGGACAGTAAAAGCCTTTCAGGATATCTATTATGACGTGGAGGGAAAAGGATATTTTTCACATATTGATTATGCATCGTTGCGTCCTGATTCCGATTCTTTAAATTTAGACGGTGGTTTTAGAGATAACCGCAAAAAGAAAAACTGGAATTCAATTGGAGACCATATTCCCGCTTATCTGGTTAATCTGATTCTGGCTCTTGAACCTGTTCCGGAAAGTTCCCGTGGCTCCATCATTCAGGATTTTGTTGATACATGCAAATCTATACTTGAGGAAACATCAACAATAATTCTTAAAAAGTTTCCGGAAAAACTGCCCAACGGCAAACTCGCTCCTTTTGTCAATGAACGTTTTGATGAACACTGGGAACCGGACAAGAAGTGGGGATGGCAGCAGGACCGAGCCATTGTCGGGCACAACCTTAAAATAGCCTGGAATCTGACGCGAGTGGCTAATTATTATACCGGGCAATCAGAAACTGTTAGGCCAACGGAGCTGGTTGATCTGGCAGAGCATCTCGCTGAAAGCATGATAAAAACCGGTGCCGTTGACCTTTATCGGGGTGGTTGTTTTGATGCTGTTGAACGAATACCGGAAAATGAAATGCCGATCGATTTTGCCTGGCTGAATACAAAGGATTTCTGGCAGCAGGAGCAGGGAATCCTGGCATACCTGATTTTGTATGGACGCACTGAAAACCGGAAATATTTGGATATTGCGCGGGAAATGATGGCATTCTGGAATGCCTTTTTCCTGGACCGTGATCGCGGGGGAGTCTTTTTCCGTACAAGTGATAATGGCGACCCTAACATTTTCGGTGAATATGGTCAGAAGGGGGGACACGCAATATCAGGATATCACGTATTTGAGCTTAACTACCTGGCCCATATTTATATCATGACCTATGTTCATAAAAAAAACTTCTGTCTTTATTTCAAACCAAATCCACATTGTCGACAGCAAGCCATTAATGTGCTTCCGGACTTCATTGAACCGGAAAAGCTTAGAATTTCACGTGTAACCATAGATGGCCTTGACCTGGACAAGTCTACCTATAATCCTTCAATATTTCAAATTGAACTGGAGAACGGGTGCCAGGGTCAGGAAATACAAGTTGAATTTGAGGTTATTGATGGAAAAAAGTAAAAAGTGATGAGGTGAATATGAAAGAATCAAAAAGAGATCGTATTGCCGTGCTGGTGGAAAGCCAGTATATCCCAATAGAACTGGAAACGTATAAAAAGGTTTTTTCTGAAAATGGATTTCATGTGGATTTCGTTTCAAGATTACAGTATCCGGGAGGAGATAATCCAAGCCTGACCTTCGTCAGTGAAGTTGAAGAAGCTGGAAAAACACCGGAAACCCTAGAAGTTTCAATCGACTTTCGTGATATTGACCTTGAGAAATATGCAGCAGTTATTGCTGCAGCCAATTATGTGACCGTCCGTCTTCGTTGGACTGACGAGGGTGATCCACGTAAAGCACCTGCAGTACAGTTTTTTTCAAAGGTCATGAAAGACCCTGAAATTGTAAAAGGGGCTCTATGTCATGCGCTCTGGCTGCTGACACCAACCCCTGAGAACCTGGCCGGCCGCAAGGTAATTTGCCATGAGGTTGTGGAAGCGGATATTCGAAATGCCGGGGCCCTTGTAATCAAGGAAGCTGATAATGTTGTCCTTGATGACGATCTGGTTACCGGCAAATCAGCGGGAGAAGCAGCAGCAATGAGCGAAAGTATCATTGCCCGAATTATTGAACTGCGTAATTCACCAAAACAACCGTGTTGCACTGAGGAGGAACCTGAACAGAAGCAGTCTTCACCTGAAACCGGCCAAGGCCGTATTTTAATTCTACTTTCGGAATGGGGATATTGGGGTGAGGAACTTGTCGGACCTGTTGAAGTTTTCGATAAGAAGGGGTACTGCCTTGATTTTTGTACGCCAAAAGGTAGACGCCCTAATGCTATACCTGTAAGTATGGACCCGGATTACATTGACCCGCCTCTTGGTCGACCGGTGACGTCGCTGGAAATGGCCTTGAAAGTCCGTGAATTTGACAATCCTGAAACACCCCAGGGAAAACGTTTAGCAAATCCAATGAGGTTGCAAGACTGGTTCCCGGAACGTCCTTATGCCAGTTCA
>JAUWIR010000264.1 GCA_030605265.1 Pseudomonadota bacterium
AGCAATTGCTCAGGGGCCCGGCGCAGTTGCCGCAGGCGCAAGGGGCCTAGCCATTGGTGGTAAGGCGAAAGTTTTTTTGAAAGGGGAGGTAGAAAAGTTACAGGAGGAAGATAATGAGCAATGAGGACGACAATCTGAAGGATCAGCTTTCCAAAATAGAGCAAACTATCGCTGCACAGGAAAAATTAAAAGGGATTTTGTCGGATGATCAGATCGAGCTTATGCTGGCTGCTTTAAAAGAAAAAAGGGCCGCTCTTCAGGCACAAATTACCGGCAGCGGTGCAGTTGCCCAAGGGGAAGTTGCCGTGGCTGCAGGGGCCCATGGCACAGCCATAAGCCATGTGCAGGGTAATGTTTATGTTGGGCCGCAGCTTAAAGACGGTGCCGAGGCTATCGCTATATATTACCGGATAGTGGCCCGGGCCGGCAAATTTTTGTCAATGCGGGGTGTGAATATAGACAGCGCCGACCCGACAGGGGAACAAAATCCCTTATGCCTGGCAAATGTATATGTGCATCTTGACACCACGGCCAGGGTGCCTAAAAGCGGCAAAGGAAAGATAAATAATCAAGAGGATTTTCTTTCGGGAGGTCCGGAGCATAAGGATGATCCTCCACTGAGTGTGCTGGATGCCGCTATTAATAATAGGCGATTAGTATTGCTGGGTGATCCGGGTAGTGGTAAATCCACTTTTGTGAATCACCTGGCTCATTGTTTAGCTGCCCGGGCCATGCAGGAGGATGCAGACCGGCTTAAGCACTTGCCTGGTTGGCCCAAAAACCAGGCCTTGCCCATAGTTATTATATTACGCGATTTTGCCCGGACCCTGCCTGATCCTCTTCCCCGGGTTGCTGAACCGAATCATTTGTGGGATTTTATCAAAGCTCGCTTAAAGGCGCAAAATATAGTTTTAGCTGCTGATTTACTCCATCAGGCTTTGCAAAAAGGTAAGGCCGTTGTTTTGCTGGATGGTCTTGATGAAGTCCCCGGTGAAGCATTTCGTATCTTTATCCGCGAGGCCATAAATACATTTGTTGAACGCTACTGCGATAATAAATATATTATTACCTGTCGTATTCTTTCTTATCAGCCCCCTGCAGTTAGAGATAAACCTGATTTAAGACTACCCGGTTTTCCGGCTTTTGAGCTTTCACCTTTTAATCCGGAAAAAGTCGATCAATTCATTAATGCCTGGTATAACGAATTATCCATCGATGGTGTAGTGGGCCTGGATGATGCGCCTTTATTGGCACAAAAGCTGCGAGCTGCTGTGCGTCGCCCCGATCTCTGGCGTATGGGCCTCCAACCCCCTTCTCTTAACTGTTATGGCCATAGTGCATACCCATAAGGGGCTTTTACCTGATGCACGTGCCATGTTGTATGAAGATACAGTTGATATTTTGCTCTGGCGCTGGGACCAAATGAAAGCGGGCGGCCAGGAAGAATCCCCATTGCTTAGACAATTGCTCTTAAAAGCGGGGCGAAATGATGTGGACTTGAAGAAAGTCCTCTGGCAATTAGCTTATAAGGCCCACAGGCGCACCAGGGGTGAAGATGATCAAGAAAAATTAGCCGACATTGGCGAGCTGGAGTTGGAAAAATCCTTTGCCGCACTAAAGGATGATGATTATAATTGGGCCCGTCAGGTCATGGAGACCATAAAATTACGGGCAGGTTTGCTGCTGGAGCGGGCCCCGGAGGTATTCACCTTTCCCCACCGCACCTTCCAGGAATATTTGGCCGGCGCTTATCTGGCTTCACAGGCTAACTTTGCCGGACAAGCTTGTGCTCTGGCTGAAAAAGAAGGGACTATGTGGCGGGAAGTAATCCTTTTGGCAGTGGGCCGATTAGTGTATTGGTCCGGGGATATTGATAAACCACTGGCTTTGGTTATGGAGCTATGCCCGGAAAAGGAGTTTGATGACCAAGCAGGCAGGCGTAAAATCTGGCTGGCCGGGGATGTTCTTTTAGAGATGGGTATAAAGCGGGTTAAAGACAGACAGTCCGGCAGAGAATTATTAAAGCGGGTAAGGGAGCAATTGGCCGCTTTACTAATGAAAGGGCGATTTTCCCTTCGGGAACGTGTTGCTGCCGGTGACAGTTTGGGTCGTTTGGGGGACCCTCGTCTTGAAGGCGATCCCATGGTTCTAATTTCCGGGGGGACCTTTTTTATGGGGGCCCGGAAAGAAAATGACCAGGAGCAAAATTTTGATAAACAGGCCTATGATCGAGAGTCTCCGGTCCATCAGGTGGAATTATCGCCCTTTTATATTAGTAAATATCCGGTTACAGTGGGTCAGTATGGCCGGTTTATTGAAGATGGCGGATACAAGGAGAAGTGCTATTGGAAAGAAGGGCGCTTTGGCCGATTCGAAAAACCTGATAAATGGGAGGAACAGCAGCAATACCCCTCCCATCCGGTAATATATGTTGGCTGGTATGAGGCGGCAGCTTATGCAGCCTGGGCCGGAGGGAGACTGCCCACCGAGGCGGAATGGGAGCGTGTTGCCCGGGGGCCTGCTCGAGAATATCGCAAATACCCCTGGGGCAATGAGGAACCAACAGGTGAGACTGCCAATTTTTATAGGAGTGGGATAGGAAAGGTTTCCTCAGTGGGAATTTTTCCCCAAAGTTGTTCTCCTGAAGGTGTGATTGATATGGCTGGAAATGTCTGGGAGTGGTGTGGGGATTGGTATAGCGAGGATTATTATCGGGCTTGTGCCAGAGAGGGTGTAGTAAAAGGTCCTCTGGGGCCGGAAAATGGTAAATACCGCGTTCTTCGCGGGGGCGCCTTCGACGATCTTCCGGGTTATCTGCGCTGCGCCTACCGCGGCAGGAGCGATCCGCACGACCGGTACGACGATATCGGGTTTCGTGTGGTGCGCGTCCCTTAGTTATGATCATCTGAAAATTTGACTATCTGAGAATCTGAAAGAGCAAAGTTATGCAAGAATTAATTATTTGAAAATCGCCTATGGTTTTTCAAAATGGTTATTAAATCATACTAATAAATTTCCCAAGAGCCATCGTTTCAGCTTAGCGGCTATCCGTCTAAGGCGGGACACTCTTACTAGAAAATGAATCTCGCAAAGCCGCCAAGATCGCCAAGAATATGAATGAAAACCAAATAGGAAAAATAGTTATTGATTTTTGTATAACAATTCATAAATAACTTGGACCAGGATTGCTTGAAATAGTTGTTAACCTATCTTAAACTTAAAGAGCTTAAACTTACAGGGCTGAAATAGGGATATGTGTTGAATTTCGGTGAGGCTTTAATGAAAAATGGCCTTACCCATACCGTTAATGGACTTGAAGAGACCAAGCAAGAAGTCTTTGCGCTCTTTGCGTCTTGGCGAGAGAACAAAAAAGTCGAACAATGCGTTCACTTGGCTGGTATTCTGCTGCCGCTTCATACCAGCAAGTGATCCTAATCGCTAGATTACGATTATGAGTAGGCTATAAGTGTCCCGGCTTAAGCTGATAATCTAATTTACCGCAGAGGACGCAGAGTCTATCTGTTCTTTTCTCAGCGGGCTCTGCGTCCTCTGCGGTGAAAAAGCTCTGCGGTGAAAAAGCTCGGCGGCCGCGCTAATTATAACCCTGAACGGTAAAACCCTGAATCTGTGAAGGGTTACAAAAAAGGAAACATATAATGAAATGGATTATTAAAATATGGCAGCAGTTGCCCTTAAATGTAAAAGAGATATTGAAGTGGCTGTTTGATACACACCTTGGTGAGTCTATAAAAATTTTAAGTGCCCTCATTTTTTTACTTTGGGTGATGCGTAAAAGAATAAGTGATTTTATCAATCGGGTTCGGGCGGCTGGTAATTTACCGAATCATTCAGGCTTTACCTCACAGGACATAAAACAAGGGATAAAGTATTATATCTGGCCTGAGTGCCAGAGTGTAGATCCAGCCCAAAGTGATGAGGTCCGCAGCACCATTGCTGTACGCAGCGACCTTAGGGAGCCCATGGATCAAATGCTGGGCCGGAAGACAATTTATAAACACTTCATCATATTGGCGGATACCGGGATGGGTAAGACCTCTTTTTTATTGAATTATCAAGCCCGCTATTTGCGGCGTTGGCATAAGCCCTTGGCCATGGAATCGATCCCCTTGGGGGCCTCCGGGCTTAAGGAGCGCTTAAAAAGCATTAATTCTCCTGAAAAAACCTTATTACTTTTGGATTCCTTTGATGAAGATACCAGGGCCATTGAAAATCATACTCAAAGGCTCCACGACATTATGGCCTGGACACGGGATTTTCACCGGGTGATTATTACCTGCAGGACACAATTTTTCCCACGGGATGAAGAAATCCCCAAAGAAACAGGGATTATCAAAGTTGGGCCGCGCGGGGTCGGGGAGGGCCCCCAGTTTACCTTTTACAAACTTTACCTTTCTCCCTTTAGTGATGAACAGATCCAAGCTTATTTAAAGCGTCGGTTTCCGATTTGGCGTAAGAAAAAGCGTCAACAGGCCAAAGCCATTGTGGAGAAAATACCCAATTTAGCTGTGCGACCGATGCTGTTAACCTATGTGGATTATTTGATTGACTCCGGCAAGTCCTTTGAAAATTGTTATCAGATTTATGCGGAAATGGTGGAGGCATGGTTAAAGCGGGAAAGTGAAAAAGAGGATGAAAGAAAAGCCTTGTATGAATTCTCTAATAAATTGGCAGTGAATTTATTTCTCAATTTTAAAATAAGGGGTGGAGAGCGAATCCCTTATGATGAAATTGATCCCTTAGCCAAAGAGTTTGGAATTACCCTGGCCACCTGGCGATTGACCGGTCGATCTTTGCTTAATCGGGATGCTCAGGGAAATTATAAATTTACCCATCGCTCAATTTTAGAGTTTCTTTTTGCCCAACAGCTTCTTGCTGATAATAAAGATGCCTTAAAATTTCCCATGAAGTACTGGACTGAACAGATCAAGACCTTTGTTTTTGAAGGTACTGGGGGAAGGACTTGGAAAATACCCCTTTTTTTTATTGCCTTTAAAGGAGGGGCTTATAAATTGAAGGGAACCGAAAAGGCGATTGAAATAAAGCCTTTTGAAATGTGTGTCTATCCGGTTACCAACCGGGAATATGAGGAATATGATCCTTCTCATAAACGCGATAAGTATTCAGACCAGAAAGATCAGCCGGTAGTTAATGTTAGCTGGGAAGAGGCAATAAAATATTGTAAATGGCTAAGTGAGAAAACAGGAGATAATTTTAGACTGCCCACAGAAGCAGAATGGGAAGTTGCAGCCGGGGGGGGTGGGCAACGGGCATATCCCTGGGGAAATGAAAAACCTACCCCAAAGCATGCTAATTACTATAAATCAAAGATTGGGGAAACCACACCTGTTGGCGACTATCCTTTGGGAAGGACCCCCGAGGGATTGTACGATATGGCTGGTAATGTTTGGGAGTGGTGTGTTGCCTGGTATAAAGAAGAAAATTCTGACCGCGTTCTTCGCGGGGGCGCCTTCGGCTATGGTCCAGATCTTCTGCGCTGCGCCGACCGCGTCGGGCGCGATCCTCAAGGCCGTAAGGACGCTTTCGGGTTTCGTGTGGTGCGCGTCCCTTAGTTATGATCATCTGAAAATTTGACCATCTGAGAATCTGAATTCGGGCTGAATCTCAAAAAATTAGATTTTGGCTAGTTTTCGCTTAGGCTAATATATCCTATTCAATATGAAAATGGTTTTATCATAGATCAACAGGACTGTATATAACTATATATTGACAATATATTGACAATGTTGGGGTTTTTAATATATATTTTTATACTAAGAATGGACAATAATTCACAAATTTAAAAGCGACCTTGTTTTAAATCATAACATAAGTTTGTAACCATGCATTTCCGTCTCAGCGAAGGATGCCTTATTTATCAAAGTCTAATTAAGTATAACGATAGCTTCCCAGATATCAACTTACATTCTAAAATTACCCTCTATTCCCCTTTTCCAAAAGGGAGAGGGAAGAAATGTAGATCAAGATCAAATACTCAGCATTAAGGGAAAAAAGAAAGTGTTAAAAATTAAAGGAGCAATTATTACTCTCTTATTTATTGGAATGGGATGTTTCTTCTTTTTTGCTTGTGGGACATTTATATCAAATTCTACAAAATCTCCTTTTTCCTCTTTTTTCAAATCTGATGAATATATTATCTATCAATTACAGGGAGGAGAATCTCCGGAAGTGTTAGCTGAACAATTTTTAAAGAACAGGGGAAGGTCCTGGTTAATTGAAGATTTCAATGAGGAAAAAAAATTTAAAAAGGGAGAGTTTATTGTTATTCCTTTAAAAGAGAAAAACAGAGGGGGGATAACCTCAGAGGGGTTTCAAACAGTACCTATTCTTTCCTATCATAATTTTTCTAATGAATGTAATGATCCTCTGTGCATGCCGGTTCAAGTGTTTGAAAAGCAAATGAAATACCTGAAAGAAAATGGCTACAGAGTCATCAGCATGAAGGACCTTCTTGGCTTTCTTAATTACCGTCACCAGCTTCCTAAAAATTCGGTCATGATTAC
>JAUWIR010000217.1 GCA_030605265.1 Pseudomonadota bacterium
AACTCTCCATTGGGATCACGCTCAATTATGTAAGTTTCCATAGGACCTGAATTGTATTCAAAGCGATGGAGATTCTCTATGGAATCTAAAGTCAAGGCAAAAGTATCCCCCGGCATAGCTGTGTTAAAAGGCATAATTGGTTCTAAATATTCAATTAAAATACTAATAGTCGTCTTTTTCACATCTTTATCCAGTAAAAATTCATATAAGGTATCACCTTTTTGCAAAACTCCGTCCACCATTCTATAGGATTCATCAAAGACCTTATCCTTTGCCGATTGTATTCGCACAGATGTCCCCTCTTTAAAGAGTTTCATGTCCATAGTATTGGATAATCGGGGAAGTATTCCTTCGGTGGGATCTTTTATCCGGGAAGAGGCTGCATCCCTGGGCAAGGGACCGGACAGAAGTATCCAACATAGACTCACTAGTGTGCTAATAAGCAGTAAAAGGCCAAGACGAAACCCATATTTTTTTGTTCGCCTTTTGCTATTATTTTTATAAATAAAAGGTTGATATATGGCCACAAGAATAATCCAAAATTTATAATTTTTTCTTTAAGATTTGGTTCACTATACCAGGATTTGCTTTTCCTGAAGTAGCTTTCATAACCTTTCCAACTAAAAATCCCATAGCTTTCTTCTTTCCACTTAAAACATCTTCAATCACTTTCGGATTTTCAGCCACTATTTTATCGATGATTTCTTCAAGTTCTTTTTGATCTGATATTTGAATTAGATTTTTTTCTTTCACTATTTGTTCAGCTGATTTACCCGTCTTAAACATCTCTTCAAAGACGTATTTAGCTATTTTACCACTAATAATACCCTCATCTATCATTTTTAGCAAACCCATTAATATTTCAGGGGTTACCGGGCAATTGGCCACTGTTCTATTATGATTCCTTAATTCTCGTATTAATTCCCCCATTATCCAATTACCAATCATTTTATAATGAGAGGAAAACCCGGCACATGCTTCAAAATAATCCGCCAGCTCTCGAGACGAAGCTAATATTTCAGCGTCATACCTGGGAATTTCATATTCTCGGATAAATCTTTCAATTTTTATTTCCGGCAGCTCTGGTAAGCCGGCTTTTATTTGGTGAATCATTTCGGATTCAATAGAAAAAGGGACCAGGTCAGGATCAGGGAAATAACGATAGTCATGGGCCTCCTCTTTAGTGCGCATTGAAAATGTTCTATTCTGGTCCGGGTCCCATAAACGAGTCTCCTGAATGACTTTCTCCCCTGCTTCCAACACCATACATTGCCTGTTAATTTCATACTCCAAGGCCTTTTGAATGAAACGAAAGGAATTCAAATTCTTTAATTCCGTTTTGGTCCCTAAAATTTTTGATCCTACCGGGCGAAGCGATATATTTGCATCACACCGTAAACTTCCCTCTTCCATATTCCCGTCGCAAACCTCAAGATATTGAAGAATAGTCCTTAATTTCCGCACATATTCCCGCGCTTCTTGAGAACTGCGAAGATCAGGTTCACTGACAATTTCTATAAGAGGTACTCCGGTTCGATTAAAATCTGCAAAGCTTTTATTTGAAGTAACGTATCCTTCAGTATGAACCAATTTTCCTGCATCCTCTTCCAAATGAATCCGGGTAATTTCAATTTTTTTTCTTTCCTCATTTACAGTGATCTCAATGAAGCCTTTTTCAGCAAGAGGCGCCTCATATTGGCTAATCTGATAGGATTTTGGCAAATCAGGATAAAAATAATTCTTTCTGGCAAATCGAGATTCCTCATTAATGTGACAATTCGTAGCCAAGGATGCTTTTATAGCATATTCCAGTACTTTTTCATTCAATACTGGAAGGACCCCGGGATATCCCATACAAACCGGACAAGTTTGGGAATTAGGAGGGTTGCCAAATTTGGCGCTGCATCCACAAAAGATCTTGGAATTGGTCAGTAATTGTGCATGCACCTCTAAACCAATAACAGTTTCATATTTCATGATTTATACCGCCGACTTTTATTATTACTTATACTTTTATTATCTGTAATATTTTTATTATCTCGAATTCTAATATTTATATTTTACAATTTTTTATACATTTATCTCAAGTTCTTGTTCCAATCAAAGCACTGAGCTTGAGAATAGGTGGTAAAGGTAAAACTTTGATCATACCGCAGACCCCTAATGATTTTCACTTCTATTCAAAGGCGGCCGGTCCTTTTGAATATCAAAATTCTGCTCGAAAGCATAAGCGGCTTGTAGAATTTTTTCTTCCTGGAAATGGTCGGCAAGTAATTGCAAACCTATCGGCAGGCCTTTTCCTGAAAAGCCACAGGGGATGGAGATGGCTGGAATACCAGCTAAATTTGCGGAAATAGTGAATATATCCAACAGATACATTTGTAGTGGATCGTTGATTTTTTCCCCAATTTTAAAGGCAGGAATAGGGGTTGTGGGGGTAAGTAATATATCAATTTTTTGAAAAGCTTTCTCAAAATCTTTTTTTATAAGTGTCCTTACTTTTTGGGCTTTTAGATAATAGGCATCATAATAACCTGAACTCAGGACATAAGTACCCAGCATGATCCTTCTTTTCACCTCTGCGCCAAATCCTTTCTGCTTACTTTTTTCGTACATATCAATTAAATCGTTGAATTCTTCTTCCCGAAACCCATAACGTACTCCATCATAGCGAGCTAGATTGGAACTGGCTTCTGCTGTAGCCAGAATATAATAAGTAGCTACTGCATATTCAGTATGAGGCAAATTCACTTTTTCGATTTCCGCCCCTAAATTTTGAAAAAAAGAAAGCGACTGTTGTACTTTTTCCTCAACTCCCTCATCAAGCCCCTCTCCAAAATATTCATGGGGAACTCCAATTTTTAATCCTTTTAAGTCATTTAGAAGATAACCTCGATAATCCGGCACTTGAATATTGAAAGAAGTGGAATCTTTAACAT
This sequence comes from Pseudomonadota bacterium, assembly GCA_030605265.1. Classification (GTDB taxonomy): domain Bacteria; phylum SZUA-182; class SZUA-182; order DTGQ01; family DTGQ01; genus JAUWIR01. The sequence goes on from JAUWIR010000217.1 coordinate 2,940, forward strand.
CATGACCACTGATTGCCTGCAGCAATAAAGCACAATCAGTGACATTTTTCGTTAGAGGACCAATCTGATCAAGGGAAGAAGCAAAAGCAACCAACCCGAACCTTGAGACCCGGCCATAAGTGGGTTTCAGCCCTACAACGCCACAAAAACTTGCCGGTTGCCGGATTGAACCTCCGGTATCCGAACCTACTGCACAGATAGCTTCATCTGCGGCAATAACAGAAGCAGAACCACCACTTGACCCACCAGGGGTATAATCGGTATTCCAAGGGTTCCTTGAAGGGCCGAAACAGGAAGTTTCCGTAGAGGAACCCATGGCAAATTCATCCAAGTTGGTCTTCCCAATAATAACAGCCCCCTGATCCAGTAACTTCTGTATTACAGTGGCATTATAGGGAGGGATAAACTCACCTAAACTCCTTGAAGCACAAGTTGTCTTAAGCCCCTTTGTGCAAATATTATCCTTAACAGCTATAGGGACCCCAATTAAAGGGGGTCTCTCATCAGGGGATAATTTTACTATTAATCGATCTATTTCCTGGGCCCGTTCCAAAGCCCTTTCTTTATCAACAGTGATATAACCATGAATAGATGAATCCACTTCTTCAATTCGATTTAAAACCGAATTTACAATATCTACAGAGGAAACTTGATTTTTTTTAATTAATTCTGAAATCTCAGTGATTGATAATTGATATAATTTTTTCTTTAATTTCTGCATAAATTATTTTTTATCTATACTTAGAAACAGAAAAAGGGGGTAATTTTTCCTTTTTTCAAGGTTACCCCCTTCCCAAATTTCAACTTGTCTTATTGCTCAACCATCTCTCTTAAGCCTTTTCCTGCTTTAAATTTTACCGTTTTCTTGGCAGGAATTTGCAATTCTGCACCTGTTTGCGGATTCCTTCCAATTCGAGCTTTTCGCTCAACAACAGAATAGGTACCAAAACCAATTAAGGTTACTGTTTCACCCTTTCGTAAAGCATTTTTAACCCCATCAGTAAAAGCCCCTATTGCTTTTTCTGCTGCAGCTTTACTAATGCTTGCCTCATTTGCCATTGTATCTATTAAATCAGCCTTGTTCACCTCTTTATTCCCTCCTTTCCTTTTAAGTTTCTCTATTGCCAGTATGAATATATCAAATATTAAACATTGTCAAGCTTTTTTCTTGATTATTCTTAGTCTCTACTAAATTTCTATCAAGGCCATCTCAGCAAAAAACATATAACTTATTGCTTTAATTAATATTATATAATATATAGAAAATTATAAGAAGTATCAAAAAACCAATGATCCCTAACTGTGGTGTTCACATAGCCTATTCAAAAAAACCCCTAATAATCTTACTTAGGATTTATTCAAAATCAACAATTTTTTTTTAGACATAGGTTTGGCATCCATACATTAGCCAGTTTACACTTTTTAATTCACCGAGACTGAAAAGTAGGGCATGGTTCAAATTTGTTATTATAATTAAATTATCTCCATAAGTTTTTAACCATGCATTTCCATCTCAGTGAAGGATGCCATAAAATACCAGTTTTCTTCCGGAAATAGAATAAAAATGTAAACTACTTTTCGTTCTTTATGTAAGGATGCCATAGGTTTCATAATAGAATTGCCGATTTTGTGCTCTTTCCCTTTTTTTTCCTATTGAATCATGATATTATTAAAAGCAAAGTATTAATCATCACAATATATATAAACAAGGAGTAATATGGCTAATAATCAAACAGAAAAATTATTGTTTTGGCCTATTATGATGGCGATTATTGGCATAATCGCTTTTTTATTTTACTTAACCTTCTTTTCTCAATCAACCGTTCCTTTATCTCAAGACAAAAAAGTCAATTCTTCCGATAAAAACAGTTTCCAGGTAAAAAGATTATATATTTGCTCTGACGGGGCCAAAATAAGATCTACACCCCAAAAAAACGGAAAAATTTTACGTTTAATTAACATGGGAGGAAAAATTTCTGTTATTGGCGAAAAGGATGATTGGTACCAGGTAAAACAACTAAATAAAAAGAACACCCCAAAAAAAATCGGATGGATTGAAAAAAGCTTTATCTGCGATACCCCCCCTCAACAAGCCATGCAGACAGAAGAGAAAGAACCTCCTCCAACTCAAGCATTAAATGACCCTAAAAAAACAAGTCAGGAAAAACAAGAACCGGCAAAAATAAGTCCACCGCCAATCAATACCCTTGATACAGAAAATCTTACTAATACAGAGACCCTTCTTGACGGCTTACTTAATCGGTTAAATTCCAGAACTAACGCCCAATTCGGACAGGATCTCTTTGATAATTTTAATATACTGGACGGAGGCATGAGGTTCGAAGCTCGGGTTACCGGGTTGTGGGGTCTTTTACCCCAACCCAGTAAAACCCAATTCGTCCAATTTCTATCGAATCAATACATATTGATCGCTTGTCAAGTTGCCAATATTGTTGATTGCACTAATGATAATATTCCTGCTATTAGTATTGTAGATTCTTCAGGACGAGAAATTGCCTATCGAAATTCTTCAGGTTTTCAAATCTTTGAATAAATTATCAAGGGAAAGCCCCCCAGCCACCGCCGTCAGTTCCGCCGCCGCCAAGACCGCCGCCGCCCCCCCACGGTCCCTTTATTTTTGTAATAGTGGTTGGCGGTACTGGAGTTACAGCACCAATCGTTGTAGTAGGGGAAACTATTGCAGTGAAAGGACCAACGTTAACAATGGGGTCATAACTAACGTATACATCGGGGGCTGGTGCAGCAAACAATATATCTGCATATCCCGTAAATGCATCTGCATAATCCTGAAATGCTCCTAAATAACCCAGCAACAAAGATGATAAAGGGTTCCCTAAAAGTCCTAATGATCCTCCTGGTCCTGGATAGGAATTATTGTAAATTGGATTGAAAAAGGGCGAGGAGTATCCAAGAGAAAAAGGCGGCATTCCCCAACCTGCCCCCAAATAGGGTAACCCTGCTCCAGACCCGAAAGGGCCATAGGAAAAAGAATTATAAGGTGACATGCCGTATGCAGAATAGGGAGAAGAATATCCACTTGCTGCATAATTTATCCCATAATTGGTATTTACCGGCAGTGCAAAAGAGGCTTGAGTTGAACTTTTGCTGCTGCTTGTTTTTTTAGAAGAGCTGCTGGAAGGGGGGGGAGGGGCAACTCCTCCTACAGATAAGTAATAAAAATCTTCATTTTGATTATTAAATGTAAAGCTCTCAGATTGACTATTTGATGTCCATCCATATTGGGAAATCAATAATTCATCTTTGACCATCCCAGTGCTGGGAAAGTTGATTGAATAATTATTTTCATTATCAGGATCAGGCGATGATAATTTTATTTCACTAAAGCTAAATTTAGCGCCATAAAAACTTATCTTCTTAATACAAGAAAAGTTCTTTCCGGTTCCTTGTAAATCATCGGTAATCTTTAGCTGTTGTGTTTCCCACTCGGATTTGATAAAGTCAAAAGATATATGCATATTTGTGCCGGGTCGATATGAACCGGTTTCCTCTTCGAAATGGTAATTAATCCAAAAGTAACTATTATCCTCAGTTACAACATAGACGGAGAATACTAATTCGCCCTCTGATTGAATCAATAACTCGATGTTTGACAGGTTTATTATGGTATTTTGTAAGTCCGATAGGTCTTTACAAAGATATACAGAGGGCACGGAATCCGCGTAAGACTTAAGTTGAAACAGTCCCGAAAACAAAAAAATCATTAAAATAACCAGAAAAAATATAACCTTTTTCAATGAATACCTTATATCACTTGATACCATAGCACTATACCTCATATTTTAAAAAAAATTTTCCTGAAATAAATAAAAATAAATATTTTTTATTATTTTTAAATGATCGATTTCATTCTTTGAGTAAGCAGAACAATGATATAAAAATTCAGCAATATATACTTTTGGGGAAATAAGCTTTTTAATTAATGGCACAAGAAAAATTATAACTTTTTATACCAATTCTTATAATATTATATTTTTTTTGTTTTCCTTTTGTCAAGATGATATTCTCCTTCCCAAGAATATTTTTTTATTAATCTTTTCAATTATACTCAATGGGGTCATAAATTGCGTTTTTGAAATAGAAGTTCACTTTATGGCCCTCCTAAAGTATAGTCTGAAAAAATACAATTTTTAAACCTGCCGAAATCAAAATAAATTCCTTAATATTAAACCATTGATAAAACAGTTGGTAAAACCCATTGGTATTATTTTAAAATCATGGTATTATAAGTCCTATAATTCTAAAAAATCATTTTTTCTTTAAAATTTATTCTAACAGTGAAAACCTTGCCCTCAGGGCAAGGTCAGAGTTCAGTGGCTTTGCCATCTGAACAATAATTTGTTACACCAAGGTTGAGTTGCCTCCACAACAACTACAACCAAG
>JAUWIR010000193.1 GCA_030605265.1 Pseudomonadota bacterium
GCCGCTTTCCACCAACCCGGAATCTGTTAATATCCGAACGACCCATACCTTGCTCCCTGAAGTGAGGGAGTATTCCGGCATGTTATCAGGGATTTCCTTTTTTTGATGGACGGTTTCAAAATGTTTTTCCGCCTCAGAAGCCTCATTTTCACTATAGTATTGACCAACAATATATTTGGCTAATCTTTTTTTGGCATCACGAGGATTTAGGGCGCCGTCAGCCATATTCTGTTTTATTTCTTCAATCTCTGCGCCACGGAAATCAGTAAGGAGGGTATAGTAGCGAAGCATGAGATCATCGGATATTGACATAATTTTCCCATAAATCTGTTCAGGGGCTTCGTCAATGCCAATGTAATTCCCATAGCTTTTACTCATCTTTTGTACGCCGTCAGTTCCCTCTAAGAGAGGCATCATCAGAATAATCTGAGGGGATTGCCCCCAGTCTCTTTGCAATTCTATTCCCATAAGAAGATTAAATTTTTGGTCCGTACCCCCAAGTTCAACATCTGCATGCAGTTCAACTGAATCATACCCTTGAATCAAGGGGTATAAAAATTCATGGATGGAAATGGGCAAATGATTGGCAAAGCGTTTAGTGAAATCATCCCTTTCAAGCATCCGGGCCACAGTTTGCCGGGCGCATAACTGGATGAGTTCTTCAGCCTTCATTTTTCCCATCCAACTGCTGTTAAAAACTATAGTGGTTTTTTCTTTATCCAGGATTTTAAAGATTTGGCGTTGATAGGTTTTGGCATTTTCCATAACCTCTTCTCTGGTCAAAGCTTTCCTGGTTTCTGATCTTCCGGAAGGATCACCGATCATACCGGTGAAATCACCAATTAAAAAAATTACCTCATGCCCAAGACGCTGAAAATCTTTTAGCTTTTGAACTAATACAGTATGCCCCAGATGAATATCCGGCGCAGTTGGGTCAAAACCGGCTTTGATACGAAGGGGCTTTTGTTTGGCTGCCGCCTGCTCCAGTTTCTTGAAAAGCTCCTCTTCAGATATGATTTCCGCTACACCTTTCTTCAGTATTTCCATTTGTTTTCCGGCATCAAGCATAGTTGTTCTTTGTCCTTCCTTATTAGAAATATCCCGCCCCCATGATCAATAATCCACACATATAAAAACCCGTAACTAAAAAAGCAATCATATCACCTTTGTGTATTCTTGGTAAATAAAACTGCTGTCTGCCCGTTTCACCGGTATATCCCCGAAGCTCTATAGCTAAGGCTAAGGTGTGGACCCTTCTTATGAGCATGTGAAATAAGGGAATCACCAGAGGGACTACATTTTTCACATACTTTATCCATCCTTTTCCTTTAGGGGGGCCTAAACGAATCATCTGGATATGAATAATTTTTTTTCCCTCTGCCAATAATATCGGAATAAATTGTAAGGTAATCATCAACATCAGAGTAATATCAGGGACTTTCACCCCAAGCCGAAAAAAGGGATAAAAGATACTCTGAAGGGACTTTACTAACTTTACCGTAGAAGTAGTCTGAAAAACGATAAAGGAGGCCGTAGCCATTAAACTTAATTGCATAAATATAACCAGTCCCTTATGTAAGCCCTCCCAGGTCAGGAATAAATGAAATCCGGGAAGGGAAAAAAAAATGCGACCAGGAGTAAAAAAGGTATAAAAAAATGCCCCAAAAACAAAAAACCAGACAAGAAACCTCAATCGATAAAATACATAAAATAGGGACATTTTCGCCATCTTAATTACAACAATCAAATAAAATAACAATATTGCCAAAAGCAAAGGCTTGGCAAAAAGAAACATAAAAATAAACACTAACAATAATAGGCTTAATTTAGTCCAAGGATCAAGATGATGGATGATTGATCCTTGCGAGCAATTATAGTAAAAGGCATTTTTAAACATTTTTGATCATTAATCAACCGCCCCACCCCCGGCAGAACCTCTTCGCAGAAATGCGGGAACATTTAAATGCTCATCATCATCATCATCATCATGCAGGACCCCTAAATCGTCAGAAAATTCACCATTCACTACTGCCCGGCCTTTGGAAGGAATGCCTTGGTAACCTGATTCAACACTTTTTTCCTTTCTTCCTTCTTGGGCCCTGATATAAGCAGGGACATCCCTATTCCTGGGATTATAGGATTCAGGTTTTAATTTCACTGCTTTGGTGATCACATTTGCCGGTTTTGCTTGTTTGATTTCTTCCTTGTGATCAAAGCCGGTGGCAATTACAGTGACTCGGATCTCATCCACCATGTTTTCATCGTATACTGAACCAAAGATAATATTGGCATCATCATGGACTAATTCATGAATTTCCGAAGAGGCTTCATTTACTTCCCACAAAGTAAGATCATTCCCTCCGGTAATATTCAATAAAACTCCCCGAGCGCCTTCCAGACCATTATCCTCTAACAACGGGCTTGATATGGCCTTTTTTGTTGCCTCTATGGCCCTGTTTTCTCCTTTGGCCACTCCTGTGCCCATAAGGGCCGTGCCTTTTTCCGACATCACTGTTTTTACATCAGCAAAGTCAAGATTTATCTCACCAGGTTTAGTGATTAAATCAGAAATCCCCTGCACAGCTTGCAGCAAAATTTCATCAGCTAAACCAAAAGCGCTTTTCATAGAGGTTTGACGCTCCACTATATTGAGCAGACGCTGATTGGGGATAGTAACCAGAGAATCAACCACAGCCTTTAACTCTTGCAGGCCTCTTTCCGCCTGCATCATTCTCCTTTTCCCTTCAAAAAGAAAAGGCTTGGTGACCACGGAAACTGTTAATACCCCAACTTTTCTGGCTAAATCAGCAATAACAGGCGCAGCCCCGGTACCGGTCCCGCCTCCCATTCCTGCTGTTATGAAAATAAGATCGGCGCCCTTAACTATTTCTATAATTTTTTCTTCATCTTCCTGAGCAGCCTTTCGACCAACCTCCGGATTTGCCCCTGCCCCTAATCCGCGAGTCAATTTGGCGCCAAGCTGCAACCGATTTTCAGCAGGGGATTTATCGAGGGCCTGCAAGTCAGTATTGACATTAAAAAATTCCACTCCCTTCATCTTTGAGCTAATCATCCGATTCACAGCATTACTTCCACCCCCGCCTACTCCAATTACTTTAATTTTAGCGGTGCATTCATAATTGTCTTCAAAATCTATTGACATCTCCTAACCTCCTCTTAAATTAAGCTGATAAGCTGTTTAGCTGATAAGCTGTTTAGCTGTTATGGCGCTTAAATAAAATGAAAATTCCCGCTATTAGAATATATTTAAAAAAAGTCTTTCATCCATTCCTTCATTCTTTTTAAAACATTCTGAAAAAGATGGCTATCATGAGACCGAAAAGAGGGACGTTTTTGTCCGTGACGATATCCATAAAGCAGGAGCCCCACTCCGGTGGCATACTCAGGGCTTTTGACAACATCAGTTAATCCTCCGAACCCAATAGGCACTCCAAGTCGTACCGGTAAATCAAAAATCTGCTCGGCAATGTCCACCATCCCCCTCATAAGTGATGAACCTCCGGTAATAATGACACCAGAGGGGATCATATCTGCATATCCGCTGTTTTTGATCTCTCTATCCACAAGGCCAAAAATTTCTTCAGCTCGTGGCTCCATGATCTCTGCCAGAACTTGACGAGTGACAACTCTTGGTTTTCTTCCACCGACAGTAGGAACTGCTAAGGTTTCGCCTTCTTTTAACAAGGCAGTCAAAACACAGCCATAATTTCTTTTGATCTTCTCAGCCTCTTTATTGGGGGTTCGAAGACCCACTGCAATATCATTGGTAAAATTATCTCCCCCAAGAGAAATAACAGCTGTATGTCGAATGCTGCCTTCAATCAAAATAGCCAAATCCGTGGTGCCTCCAGCAATATCCACTACAGCCGCGCCCAGGTCCCTCTCGTCGGAAACCAGAGTCGACTCACTGGAAGCAAGTTGTTCCAAGATGATATCTTTAACATCAAGACCAGCCCGATTGACACTTTTAATAATATTCTGAGCAGAAGCAACAGCGCCGGTTACTATGTGCACTTCAACCTCCAGCCTTACACCTGATAAACCGAGGGGTTGTTTAATCCTATCTTGATTGTCAATAATATACTCCTGAGGCAAAACATGGATCACTTCTCTGTCCATGGGCAAGGCCACCGCCCTGGCAGCGTCAATGACCCGATCGATATCAGTCTGGGTAATTTCTCGATTCTTTCCTGATACGGCAATAACTCCCCGACTGTTAATCCCCTTGATATGACCGCCCGCAATACCTACATAAGCAGCATCGGCATCAACCCCCGCCATGACTTCAGCCTCATGGACTGATTTCTTTATCGATTCAACAGTGCTTTCCAAATCAATCACTACCCCTTTACGAAGACCCCGAGATGGACTTAAGCCAAGCCCGATAATATCAATATCCCCTTGGCCATCGATCTCTCCAATAATAGTGCATATTTTAGTGGTGCCAATATCTACCCCCACAATAAGATTATCTTTTTTCACCATCCTCTCACCTCCTTTTTGGTGGAATGATTTATTAACGTTCAACTTATTTGTTTGTGGGATTTTACAACAATCTGATTTTTATACCTTAAATCAATATACTCTATTCCGGTTACTCTGAATTGGATATCCTTACATATTGTTTTTAAATATATTACCTTCTGCTGTAAATTATTTAAGCCTAATCGAATCTCATGATCTTTTTTCTTATTATAAAAAATGATATTTTCCGGATCTTCCATAGAAATTTCAGATACCTCTGACAGCCATTTCACTTTAAAATCCTGTATTAATTCCAAAGCAGATAAAACAGAGCAAAGAGAAGAGGTCCCGGCATTCTTTTCCTTTAAGGATAACCCGGTAATGATCGGCAGTTTCCAAACTCCATCCTCGGCGGGGGAGATGATCACACCTTCTCTATCTATCAAATATAATTGATCTGTTTCTAACATTACCAGAGGGACCCTTTCCTGAACAGAAATGGTTAAACTATTTGGCAAAACACGACGAATCGATACATCCTTTACCCAGCCTATTGTTTTTATCCGGTTAAATAAATCTGTTAAATCTATTTTAAAAATACATTTCCCCAGGATTTCATCGGTAAATTGTTCAATCTCTTGAGGATCACAATGCTTAAGGCCATTTTTAGAAATAGTGGCCAGGTGAAAAGCGGGAATTTTCTCAAGGAGATAGGACCCGCCCCAATAGCAAATAAAGATTAAAAGGATGCCTAGAATAATTTTTCCTAACCTCTTTTTTCCTATTTCCATTTTTACTCCCATGTATCTTTTTTTAAGATTCTTAAAAAATGAAACAAGTTTCGCATCCTTCACCAGGGCATGGTTCAAATTTGTTATTATAATTAATTAAACTGCTTTTCTTTCTTTATGAAGAATGCCGATTTTATTAACTCTTTTAATATTTCATTTTTCATTTTTCACTTTTCACTTTTCATTTTTTTTCTATTCTTACTCCCCCCTAAGGGCTGATAATAAAATCCTTTTCACTAATTCCTCAAAAGAAATCCCCGCTTCTCCGGCTGCTTTTGGTAAAAGGCTTAATTGGGTCATACCGGGGATAGTATTAACTTCCAGAACATAGGGATTATTATTTTTATCAAGACGCAAATCTACCCTGGAAACCCCTTTACATCCTAAAGACTTATGGGCCCTTAAGCTAATAGACTGCACCTTTTGATAAACCTCTTTTTTTAATGGAGCAGGAACTATATATTCAGTTTTTCCTATGGTGTATTTAGATTCATAATCATAGAACCCTGACAAGGGGACAACCTCCACAATGGGTAAGGCCTGATCATCCAAAATACCCACAGCAATTTCTCTCCCTTCTATATACTCCTCAATCAATATTTCTTGGCTATAATTAAAAGCCTTACGGCAGGCATCTTCTAAAGCATCTTCATTTCCGATTAAAGAGACTCCAATAGTAGAGCCTTCTTGGGCAGGTTTTACTACCAGAGGATATCCCCAAATTCGCTCTTTTACTCTTTCTAACTGAGTGGAAAAATCCTCTTCTTTGCCTAAAGAAATAAAACGCGGAGTAGGAATATGATGATAAGTAAATATTGTTTTTGTTCTCACCTTATGAAAGGCTAAAGCGCTGGCCAAAACATTTGACCCGGTATAGGGGATCTTCAACATTTCTAAAAGCCCTTGTATAGATCCATCCTCACCATACTTCCCATGCAAGGCTAAAAAGGCCACCTGAATATTCTCTTTGATTAATCGTTGTGAGATGCAACCGTTAACATCAATTCCAATTACCTGCAAGCCTTGACTTTTCAAAGCTTCTTCAATTGCCCGGCCTGTTTTGAGAGAAACCTCGCGCTCAGAAGAACTCCCACCCATTAAGACCCCGATCTTTATTTCACGCATATCTTTATTTTTCATATAGCGCCTCCCCTACAACGAGAACTTCCAGTTCTAAAAGAACCCCGCATACCTCATTAACCCTTTTTTGCACCAAATCTCGAAGAAGTAACACGTCCCGGCAGGTTGCTTTTTCCCGGTTTATAATGAAATTAGCGTGAATGGGTGAAACCTGTGCATCCCCTACTGATAATCCCTTGAGTCCGGCCTGATCAATTAATCTTCCTGCAAAGTCTCCTGTAGGATTTTTAAAAATACAGCCGGCTGATTTTTCTCTAATGGGCTGATGTGAAATTCGATACTTATAACCTTCCTTAATTTTAGATATAATTGATTCCTTGGCGACTTTATGCAAATGAAAAACTACTTTGGTAATAATCTCCTTTTCAAAAGAAGATTGCCGATAGAAAAATCTGAGCTCGTTACCAGTCCTAACACTGCAGGAGCCGTCAGGATAAACTATATGTACTTCCTTTACAAAACTGCCAAAAGCCTCATCAAATGAACCGGCATTCAAATACACGGCGCCTCCCACACTTCCGGGGATTCCCACGGCAAACTCCAACCCTGTCAGATGATGTTGAATAGACAGTTTTAATAAACGGGAAATAGGACACGCAGCGCCTGCTATAATCTCTTCCTCCATGACTTCAGCATTACTAAATTCGCCGGCCAATTGAATCACCAAACCTCGAATCCCGCGGTCACTAACGAGAATGTTGGTCCCCTGCCCTAAAAGGAATATGGGTTGCCGGAAATCTTTGGCCAAGGCAATCAAATTAATCAAAGCAGCCTTTGATTCGACTCTGGCCAAATAATCAGCTATCCCCCCTATGCCAAAGGATGTATGCTCTGTCATTGGCTCAAGAAACCTTAGGTTGTCTTGATCGATTGATTGTAATTTTGCCTGAAAATGCCGGTTCATGAAAATTTTTCCTTGAGCATATCTACAATCTGCCGGTTTACTTTCCAAATACTTCCCGCCCCGAGAGTTAAAATCATATCTCCGGGCCGGACTATTTCTATTACAGAAGAAGGGATCTCTTCTGTATCAGGGATGTACCGAACATCCCGGTGGCCGTGTAATTTGACGCCATCAGCAATAAGCGCTGCATTGACCCCTTCAATCGGCTTTTCGCCGGCAGGATATATATCAGTGACAATTAATATATCTGATTGATAGAAGGAAGTATAAAAATCCGCGAGCAAATCGCTGGTGCGTGTGTACCGATGGGGCTGAAAAATAACAATGAGCCGTCTGTTCCAACTTTCCTCCTCTGTAGCCAATACTCCCTTTCCTGTGGCCAGGGTAGCTTTAATCTCAGTGGGA
>JAUWIR010000026.1 GCA_030605265.1 Pseudomonadota bacterium
GAGGGGAATTGATTGCCACTGGTAAGGATAAAGGAAGACGAACCATTTGAGAGCGCACTAAGAAGGTTCAAAAAACAATGTGAAAAATCGGGCGTTTTAACTGAGTTCCGGCGCAGAGAACACTATGAAAAACCGAGTGCCAGAAAGAAAAGAAAAGCATTAGCAGCCCGGAAAAAAGCTCAAAGAAGACATAGGATGTAATTTCCCTGAGCAAATTTTTCATAATTATGATTCGGGATGTATATATCCCGAATCTTTTTTTTTGGAAATTATTTGAACTTAAAAATAATAGGCAGTATAATATTTATATCGAATAATTGTAAATGACGGCCTTTATTTTTAATCAGGGGAAGACCTTGAGATTAATTGTTTTGAACTAAAAAGTCTCGCCAACATCTACGTTTTTTATATCTTTTTTTTTTCTGCCCTGTCAAGGGAAATTCATAAGAATTTTTCTTGAGTCTTAGTAAGGGTGAAATTAATTAGGGAAATGGTTTGAAGTATATTTCTAAAGAAAAAACTGAACAAATTATTCAAGGTAGCGATATTGTCGAAATTATATCCGAATTTGTTTCCCTCACCAAAACCGGGAGGGAATATAAGGGACTTTGCCCATTTCATCATGAAAAAACTCCTTCTTTTACAGTTAATCCCACAAAAAAAGTTTTTCATTGTTTTGGTTGCGGCGCAGGGGGAGACCTTATATCATTTCTAATGAAATATGAAAGTTATTCATTTAATCAGGCTTTACAATTTTTAGCACATCGCCAGGGGATAAAGATTGCAAGGGATTCAGAGGAGACTCTTCAGTTATCGGTAAAAGAGGGAATTATTACTATTAATCAAATAACCGCTGAATATTATCATAGGTTACTTCTACGATCCCCAAATGCTCAAATGGCCAGAACTTATTTAACCAAAAGAAATGTATCAAATGAGACAATCAAGGAATTTTATTTGGGCTATAGTAGAAATTCCTGGAGAGATTTGCTTTTTTTTTTAAGGAGTAAAAATATTTCCCCGCAAAAAGCATACAAAGCCGGATTAATATCCATGCAAAAAAAAAGTGGAAAAGAAATCACCTATGATAAATTTAGGGGGCGTATCATTTTTCCTATAGTGAATGAATATGGACAGATTATTGCTTTCGGAGGAAGAAAGATAGACGATAAAACGGAGGGTCCGAAATATTTAAATTCTCCTGAAACCCCTGCCTATAATAAAAGTAAATGTTTGTATGGTCTTTATCAGGCAAAAAATTTTATTCGTTCTAGAGGTTACGCTGTTCTGGTTGAAGGGTATATGGATTTTCTTTCTTTTTTCCAAAGAGGCATCAAGAATACTGTAGCAACTTTAGGAACTGCTTTGAACAGGGAACATTTAAGATTACTGAAAAGGTACACGAATAAGATAGTATTTATTTATGATTCAGATATTGCAGGTATTTCTGCAATGGCGCGAGGACTATCTCTTTTTCAGGAACAACAAATTGAGGCGAATATCTTACTACTTCCTCCCGGATTTGATCCTGATAACTATATCCAACAGTTTACTGTGGAGGAAGTTCAGGAAAAAATAAAAGAAAGTCTTCCTGCTACTGATTTTTTGATGAATTATGCTCTTCAAAAATACAGTATTTCTACCATAGATGGAAAAGTAAAAGCAAGTGAAGAAATTCTACGGATATTATCTGATATTCCTTCTCCTCTGGTGAGAATGGAATACCTTAAAAAGGCGGCCAATTTACTGGATGTAAAAGAAGAAGTCCTTTTTGATCAATTAAGGGCCAAAGCCCGGAAGGGAAAAAATAGTAGTGAGAAATATCAGGGTAATATGATAAATTACCCAAAGGCTCAAGAGATTGCCGAAAAAGTGGTCCTATCTCTTCTTCTAAAAGAGGAGATAGCCATAGATGAAAATTCTATAAAAATCCTCACACCTGAAAATTTCCAATCTGAAGGATTAAGGGAGATAGCCAGGGTTGTGCTCCCTATTTTTCAAAAGGGAAGAAGGGTTAATATTGAAGAATTACTATTTATCATAAAAGACGAAAAGTTAAAAGAAGTTGTCTCAAGTTTGCTTTATGAGGATATAGTCCATGGAGATGCTAAACAAGTGTTTCAGGACTGTTTGAATCGATTGATTAAATATAGATCAGATAAAAAATTAGTTGCTTTGCAAAATGAAATTTGGTCAAAGCAGCAGGATGATCCAAGCATAGATTTATTAATGAAAGAATATTTAGAAATAAAAAAAAAGCCGGTTATTATTTGAGTTGTTGAAATAATTTTGCAGAATATGAACCTATTTTTCTTGCCATTTTATTATATAAGATTATATAATAGGATAGAAGAAAGGAGAAAAAATGTCTGAAGAATTAAAAGTGGATCAGGTTAAACAACTGATATCCATTGGCAAGGAAAAAGGTTATCTAACCTATGAAGAAGTAAATGATTTTCTTCCGGATGAGGTAGTTTCATCCGGAGAAATTGATGATATATTTATTATGTTTAATGAAATGGATATTAATGTTATTGATGAATCGGAGAAAGCTAAGTATGTTGAAGAGAAATTTGAGTCTGAAGATAAAATCAGTGATTCGGGTTTTTCAGAAATAGAAGAGGATGTTTCAGGGGGATATCTTGGGAGAACCGATGATCCCGTCCGCTTATATTTAAGAGAAATGGGAACTGTGCCTTTACTTACACGAGAGGATGAGGTAAGAATTGCTAAGCGTATTGAGATAGGGAAACAAAAGATAATTAAAGCTATCAGTAAAACTCAGATAGCTTATAGAGAAATAAAAGGATTGAAGAATAGACTTCTGGAGGGTAGATTATTTAATTCGAAAGAGATGATAGCTGAACAGGAAGAGGATTTACAATTCGAAGATAGTGAGCAGGAATCGGTGAATAATTTCATTAAAATGGTCGGATCAATCGAAAAATTGGAAAAAGATATTCTTTCTCTTCAAATTGAACTTGGGAAAAAAAATGATTTTGAGCAACAGCAAAAAATAAACCAAATGATTCAGAACAACAAAGCCCAAATTGTAAAATTAGTAAGAATGATTTCATTAGATTCTCGACAGATTAATAGGATAGTTGATAAAATAAAGTCATTTTTGCAGCGAATTGATGCGGCGGTTGAAGAGTTACATCAATATGAGCGTGAGTTGGGCGTTAATTATTTTGAGTTAAAAAAAATTATCAGAGATCGAAATAGGGGGGTATTTTTACCGTTTTCAATATCCGAGGAAGCCCTTGCTCGCTATGAGAAAATTACCAATAATATCCACAGAAAAATTAAACGCGCCGAACAGGAAGCCGGCCTGGATTTAGAGCAATTGCATCAAATAGTGGAGGAAATTGAAAAAGGAGAGCAGGAGGCTGAAAGAGCAAAGCAGGAATTGGTTGAATCAAATTTGAGATTAGTGGTGAGTATTGCAAAAAAATATACAAATAGAGGGCTCCAGTTTTTAGATTTGATTCAAGAGGGTAATATAGGGTTGATGAAGGCCGTAGATAAATTTGAATATAAGAGAGGGTATAAATTCAGCACCTATGCAACCTGGTGGATTCGACAGTCTATTACCAGAGCTATTGCAGATCAAGCGAGGACTATTCGTATACCGGTACATATGATAGAGACAATTAATAAACTGATACGCACCTCACGATCTTTAGTCCAGGAAGTTGGTAGGGAACCAACCCCGGAGGAAATAGCTGAAAGAATGGATTTAGAGGTAGATAAAGTTCGTAAGGTACTCAAAATAGCGCAAGAGCCGATTTCGTTGGAGACACCTATTGGCGAAGAGGAGGATAGTCATTTAGGTGATTTCATTGAGGATAAGAAGGCGGAGTCGCCCCTTGATGCAGTCATTAGCATAAACTTAAGTGAACAAACAAATCATGTTTTAGAAACCTTAAATTATCGAGAAGAGAAGGTTTTGCGAAAGCGTTTTGGAATCGGGGAGCAATGTGAACACACTCTTGAGGAAGTGGGCCAAGATTTTGATGTAACGCGAGAACGAATACGACAGATCGAAGCAAAAGCTTTAAGAAAATTGCGTCACCCCAGTAGAAGTAAGGTATTGAAAAGTTTTTATACCTAAATTAAGAATAATTATTTTTAAGGAAGAAGGGCCCATAGCTCAGTTGGAAGAGCCACCGGCTCATAACCGGTAGGTCCCTGGTTCGAGCCCAGGTGGGCCCATATATGATGAAAAGGTTAAAAAAAAGTGCACTAAGAAAGAGTGCACTTTTTTTTATCATTAATATCATTGGAAAAGTATATAATAATTTTAAATAAATTTTATATAAGGAGGAACTATTGAACGAGCAATTACAATTATTAATTGATTTACAGGCATTAGATCAAAAAATTCAGATCTTGGCGAAAAAGATCGTTGATATTCCTCTACAAGTTAAAGAGTTACAAAAGGGAAAAGAAGCTGAACAAAAAAAATATGAGCAAAAAGCACAATCTGTTGAAAGCATCGAAAAAGAAAAGAGAAAAAAAGAGCGGGACCTAGAGGGGAAAGAAGCTTTTTTAGCAAAACTAAAGGACCAGCTGCTTTCAATAAAAACCAATCGTGAATATCAGACGCTACTGCATGAAATTGAGGTCGTAAAAGAGGAGATATCCAAATTAGAAGAGGAAGTTTTAATTCTTATTGAAGATGGTGAGGTTGCTTCCTCTCAGCTCAAAGAAGTAAAGAAAATAGTAAGGGAGCAAGAAGAAAGTATTGAAACAAAGAAACAAGAGAAAGAACGGGAATTAGAAGGATTTATTCAGGAAAAAGAAAAGTATGAACTTCAAAAGAGTGAGCATCGGAAACAAATTTTTGATGAATTATTAAAGCAGTATAACAAAGTAAAAGAATATCATAATGGTCTGGGGGTGGTTACAGTGAAAGATGGATCATGTCAGGGTTGTTTTATGAATTTGATGCCTCAACTTTTTCAAGAAGTGCGTCAGAATTCAGAAATCTACTCTTGCCCTCATTGCCATCGTATTATTTATTACAAAGAGTAGTTTATTTCATTAAACGCAATATTATAGTCTTTTATTTTCAATCAAAGAAGATCGGATGATCGCTGATTGTTTTTTTATTACAATCAGAGGAAAGTCCGAACTCCCAGGGTAAGGTGCTTCGTAACGCGAAGTGGGGGTGACCCCAAGGAAAGTGCCACAGAAAATATACCGTCTAATGTTAAGGAATAGGAGCATTAGATAAGGGTGAAAAGGGGAGGTAAGAGCTCACCACTTCAAGGGTGACCTTGAAGGTATGGTAAACCCCACCTGGAGCAAAACCAAATAGGAAAGCGTCTTCAAGTTGCCCTCTTGATGCTTTTGGGTAGGTTGCTAAAGGTATTTGGTAACAAATATCTTAGATAAATGATCATCGCCTTCACCCAGTGAAGGATACAGAATTCGGCTTATAGATCTTCTTTGATTGAAGGGGTTTATTTCAAAATTCCTTTTAGGTAAGGTAAAAACGTAATGATTGCTCAGGTAAATCCGACTAATTGCATTGAAACAGGCCGATAACATTTCCAAGAATGCTTTTTAGAAATTTAATGGCGCTAAAGAATTTCCATATGAAAAAAATAATTTTTTTGTGCAAAAATGTTCCTTCCCTATCATAAAAATTCATACAGAAAGGTTTTTTATTGGTCTTTTAGACAGATATCATGGTGATAATTTAACAAGAAGGTATAAATCATTTTTTCAAATTAACTATAGTGTTAATTTGAATATTTTATTATATTTTTACAAGGACATTTTTTTTCTTTTTTAATGGTACAATTTTTGCAAAATACTAAAAAAGGCTTTCTACTTTTATTAAGACATAAAAAAATTTCAGTTGAGTTAAGGAGGAAAAGATGAAAAAAGAGCAGAACCTATTTAAGCTCTTCTCTTTATTAATTATATGTTTATACGTAGGGCTTCTGTTTGCGCCACAAACTGTTTTTGGAGAGGAATTCACATTATATTTTGACTGGATGTCGTCTTGGCCGGATCTTAAACAGGTAGTTGATACTGCCGGCAATAATTTTACTGAATTGTGTCAATTCTATTTTTATGAGTATGATCCTAATATATCGCCTGGTGATCCTAATATAGATCCTACGGAGAGAATAGTTGATCAGAAAGATTTTTCCATAACAGGTCTTGATATAGGAACAATGAATATTCCCGGGTTGGACTATTTAAACACGGCTACATTGGAGAAAGGAATAAGATATGCACTTCGTCTTTACCCAACGGCTAGATTAGATTTAGAAGAACAGGAGCCGGATATGAACCATATCTACCTGGATCAATGGTATAAGAGGAAACGTGAGCTGGACCCAGATGATTTAATCTGGTTTGAAGATGAAGATAATAAATCAAGTAATATAATCATGAAACAGGGAAAAGCTTGGTTGAAAATCGTACTTGAAAGAGGATATACGATTACAGGAAAGTTGATATTACCAGATGGCCAAGATTTAAAAAACGAACCCATGAGAATTAAAGTTTTAGATGAAAACAAAAGGGATACAAAATATTTTACGATAACTGGCGACAACGGGGGTTATGTGATCCGTGGCCTTTCTCCCGGGAACTATTATATTGTTGCTGATGGTCATCCAAAAGGGTATGTTAAATCCTATTATAATGCACAAGATCTCATTATTACTGATCCGAATGAAATTAAAGAATGGGACCCTAATATACCAACCGGCCTTCATTTGGACGATTTTCCTTCCGATTGGGAAGAGGCCTATCAGAAGCAGGATGAGGGTTTCTGGCCGCCGGAAACGTCTAGGATTTCCGGGAATAACATCTATATTAAAAAAGGGAAATCCATTATAGGAAGAATTTTAGACCCCAATGGAGATGCTTTAGATTCGAATCAAGCTTCTCTCATGTGGGTACAAGTATTTGATCCTGAAGCATATACCCCTTTATATCTCAGGTTTCAGCATTCCTCGCGATATTATATCCATGATCCTAATTTGGCTGCCTATAATTCCTGGGAGAGAGTGAATATGATTCACTTAGACCATTCTGGGAACGATCCCGATTTGAGCTTTTTCCTCGGCGGATTTGACCCTAATGCAGAAGGTGATGTTATAGTAAAAGTAGTTGACGCATCTTCTACATATTTTCCAACTTTTTGGACTGATGGATCTGGCGCTTACTCTTATAAAAATGCTGAACTTATCAATCTCGGAGAATTAGAAGGTGAGGGAGTGCGTGAAATTAGTGTCAGGTTAAATCGATACCCTAAAATAGTAGGGACAATTAAGGATCCTACTGGCACACCCTTGGATAATATTCGCGTAACTGCATCTATAAAAGGTTACAGTTCTGGTCAACGTTGGGATACTACTGATTCTGATGGATATTATGAAATTAAATTTAACCCGATGGTGGATCTTCTCTATGAACCTTATTTTAGTCTTGATACGCAGGAGTCCCTTGATTGGCAACTTTTTGTTCATGATGTAGATCCGAACCGGAGGTATCGCTATCCTTGGCAATATTACAATGAAAATGGCAATGTTCAATATAGCGATCTTGCCTCGGTAGTTACTATTTCAAAAGAAAATTCGGTCCAGCGTGTTGATTTCTCACTGCAGGAAGGTGGAAGGATAAGGGGGTGTGTTACAGATATGCAAGGAAGTCCTTTACCCCATATTAAAATTCGCGCTTTACGTATATCGTCCGGCAGTTCTTTTGTGAATGATTATACATTGAATACTAATGAACAGGTCATCACATTTTCTGCTGATACTGAGCATAAATATTTGGAGGAAGGACATTATGAAATTACGGGACTTCCCCAAGGAGAATATGTTTTGGATGCAAGGTCCGCAAAAGAAGAAAGTAATTACATACAAATTTATTATCCGGACAGCTTATATTTAAATGGAGCACAAGCAATAACCATATCAGATTCTAATCAGGTAGGGCCGTATGATTTTTCTTTACAAGACGGCGCTATTATAAAAGGCGAAATAGAAGGGATACCGGCTGACCTTGAAACACTTTTTAGAGACATCGCTCAATATTGGGAAGATCCGGAAGTTACTAATTATCCTTTTTTTCAATTACAACTATTTGATGCCAAAACTATGGTATCCGTATTTAGTGAAAATTTATATATTGACTCCAATTCTGACCCTTGGCGATATCGCATTGTGGGTGTTCCTAAAGGAGAATATAAGCTGGCAATTGCAGATGGGCATTACCCCGGTGTATTAGGGCAAAATATTGAAGATGAAAGTTATATACCGGTAGACGAACTATTGAAAGAAAGATTATTAACAAAATATTATAAGGAATCTGCCTATATGCAGTCTGACCCCAACGGTGCTTTTTCCTTTTATTCAGCCAGTTCTATTTTTATTGATCCTGCAGTTGATCCAAATATTCGCATTGATTTTGAGTGGAATAAGGTTGGTTTTACCATTGAAGGAAAAGTAAACGCAGACAATGAGAATCAAGACCCTCTTTATGGAGTAGGGATTAATGCTTATAAAGTCACTGTAGATGCGGAAACCGGAAGAATAAAGGAGCGAAATTTACAACCCGCTTCTACGACACGATCACAGGCGGGAGAATATTTTTTAATAGGCTTACCGGCAGGAGATTACCTGTTGATGGCTAAAGATAGCGAAGGTTATTTTGCTCCGGAATATTATGACCCGAATTGTTCTAAAACAGTGTATAATGACGGGGACGTTAGAATGGGTTGGCCAAAAGATAAAGAGGCTACTGTAATTTCAATTTCTTCAGATGGAACAATAGATCCTGATAAATCAAGTTATGATTTTCTTCTTAACCATCAGGGAGTGATTCAAGGAAAGGTAACTCAGGAAGATCCTAATACACCTTCGATATTTAAAAGAATTAGTCTTTATTCCATAGAATTAGGGGGTTATTTGACTGAGAGAAATTATTTTACATCTATTGAAGGAGAATACACTATCTCCGGTTTACCTGAAGGCACCTATAAATTGAAAGTATTTGATCCAAATTATGTTCCAACGTTTTGGACCGATCCAAACGACGCTAAAGCGTCAGCTTTTAATTTGGAGAATGGAGACCCTATAACTGTAGATTATGGTGACCCTAATTTATCAAAAAATAAAAATATTTTGCTCACTGATCGCGGGGTTCAAATCGATGTAAAAGTAGAAAAAGAAAGGGATTCACATTTTTATTTGTATTTTTTTCAGAAATGTGGAGATGACTTTAAACCTATTGGTGAATATACTCGACAAACAGACCCTAATGGCAAATTGATCGGCAGCGCTTGTAGATTACCGTCTGGTACCTATAAAGTAGTGGCTTTAGATTATGAAAGAAATTATGAGGTATGTTCTTCTGATGAATTTAATATACCTTTAGGTACAGTGGAGCCGATAAAATTAGATCCAAACCTGATAAACCACCAAGACGAAGATGAGGAATATGTAATTGAATTGTCAGAAGGGTTGAATATTTTTAGTTTTCCCACTCGAATGTATCCAACCAATCCCTCTGTATCCGATTTAATTACTCAGTGGTATTCCGCCGGCGGAATTATTGATTGCCTTCACTTTGATTCTGAAGAAGGGGATTGGCAAAATAGGTATTCCGGATTTCTTTTAGAGGATGGAAGAGGTTATATAGCCTTTACCCATCAGAAAAGAGGGATAAAATATAGAGGTATACTGCATACGGAAAATAAAATGTTGCTGCATCCCGGATTAAATATTATTGGGAATACTTCTACGGGATATGATAGATCATTTCAGTTAATTGAACATTTATCCGGAGATGCCACCACCTTAAGACAGTATGATGCGGATCGCGGAAAATGGCGTAATTCGGTTTTATTTTGGGGGAAGTCTGCTGGACAGGATTTTGAAATTTCGGTAAAAAATGCTGAAAACGACGTGATTATTAAAAAGGGATATATTTTAGATTTAAAGACAACTGATCAACGGTGGTTAGAGTAATAGAATGATACAAGAAAGAAATCAAGAGTAATGAATTTTTTGAGAATATGCAAGAAATTGCATATTTGTGTAATTGCTTGCTTAGCGCTTTATCAATTTGATTGTACGGAATTAAGCGAGAGATCATTAAATAACTATGAAACAAAATTCATAGATGGTTGAATTAATATAGATTATGAACAGAAAAGCTTTGGGATTATTAAAGGGAGTAAAGAAAAATTTGGAATCAAGAGGGATCTTTAATCTACTGAATTTACGAACAGAAATAGAGTGGACCAAGATTTTATATATTAATGGGCTGTTTTCGTTAAAATGGCATAAATATTGCATGCTTATAGTCTAGTTGTAGTCTAGAAAACAAATTACGAAAAAAATGAAAATATTTTATATAAGTTTTTGATTTTCCAGTATAATGCAGGAGGTGATTGTATGGTGATTCTTTAAAATGTTATAAATTAAAAAAGGAGGTGAATTTTTTTAGATTAAATCGTAGCTAATAGTAAACTGGTATTTGTTAAAGAGAGAGTTGGAAGAGAGACAGAGAACCATAAGGAGAACTTGGAAGAAAGGAAGGTTAAATTATGAATAGAGTATTAAAAAAGAGGTTTTTGAAAGTAATAATGGCAGGTGTTTTTATGGCAATTCTTTTTATAGGAGTAAATGCCAACGCACAATGGCTGCCAACTTCATATTTCTATACAAATCCATTATTTTATTCCAGTTATGGGTACACCAACCCAATTTCCGGCACTGCTACCCTGTTAGGCTATGCACCTTTTAGCCCATTTTATGATCCCGCTTATATAGCTTCGCTTGCTGCTTTAACAACTCCAATCAGTATTGCATCTTATGCTTATCCTCTTTCTCCTTATGTAACCCCGTTCCCATATCTCACGACACCAGGAGCTGTTCCTCCATATGTGACTTTTGACTATCCTTATTATCTTTATGGTGACCCAGCCGTATATTTAGCATGGACAGCATTAAATTAGGCTGCATATGAAGTGCTTCTCCAGATAGAAGCAGTGTTTGTATTAGAATAATAAAAGTAAAAGCCCGCAAATTTTTGCGGGCTTTTTTTTATGAGTTATTTAATTATCTTAAATGTTGCTCTGCTTCCGGTTGAGGGATATATTGATTGGCAATGTTACACATTTGCGAATTTACTAAATCTTTTCTCCTCTGTTCAGGATACCCAAGGTTTGCATAATCTAGAAGAGAGTTTTTTTGAATATGACACCCATTGCAGGGGGCAGGGGTAGATGATAATCCTTTGTGAAGCTCAATTTTAGCCCTTGATTTTTGATCAAAGGAATATTGCATCCAAAGGTTGAGATATTTTTGGGCGCTCTCTTTCCCTATTGATTTGTCTAAGCGGTAATATTCTTGATTTTTTTCTAAATAACAAGGGATTATCTGAGCATTATACAATCCTGGTTTTGCTGCTCTCTTCATCCTTTTTTGAATATCAGGAACGAGATTTCCCGTATTATTATCAAGCCAATAAAAAACCATCACCTTCGGGTTAAATTCAAGATGACAAACCTCACAGGAGCAAAAGGGAATATGCATATTATAAAGAGCGCTAGTGCGAGGATTTTGGGTATGTGGATAATTGCCATGGCAAACTACGCATATTTTTAAAGGAATAGAATTTTTTTCCTTTTGAATATCTAAAATATGAAAATGCTCCATTTGATTAGTATTATTGGTAATGAGAATATCATTTAATAGATTAATAGACAAAGGAATGAGCTCTTCAGCCTCTTTCTTCTCTTGAATAACAGGAAAATAGTTGGTATGGGTTATTCCTTCGTTTGGAAAATAGATTGCTTTAATAATCAGAGAAAGGCTTAAAAAGACGCAGGATAGTATTGCATAACTAAGGATTTTGGCTATTAGCCGTGGTTTTTTTTTCATATTTTTCCCCTCATACTTTCATTATGTTCCTGAGATATTTTCTTTAGCAGTTTGCACGTCCGGGTAAAGGGAAGATTCTTTGATTATTCTATCATACTGCAAAGGGTGCTCTTCCATCAGGGCCTCTAAAGTTATCTTCCCATCAAGCCAGGTAGAATCCATGGGAAATTTTCCGGGTTTCCAGTGGACTGAGAAAAGGTGCCAGACGGCGATAGCTATTGAAGCAAGAAGTGCCTCCATCAGATGGACGGTCCAAGCCAAATCAACCCAAAATTTTGGAAAGTATGTGCTAAAGAGCATTATTACACCAGTAGCGGATATTATAACCATCCCGATACCCCCAGTAATATATTCAAGCTTTTCTTGATAATTGAACCGATCAAATTTGGGGGGGTGTTGTTCAATTCCAATGAAATAGAGAAAATTTCGCCATAAATGGATGAGATCATTTTTCCCCGGTAACATATCCAGGACAATTTTTCTTCCGTGAGGGAAAAAAGAAATATAGATTAAATGCCATATTCCGGTGAAGAGTAAAATTCCGGCAAAAGTGATATGCGCAAATCGTCGAATAGAATAGATGGTAGCTGAGTAAGGTCCGAATAATAAGGTAATCCACTGTGCAGGTATTAATACCATCATCCCGGAAATGGCTAGGAGAATAAAGGACACGGCCAGTAAATTATGTTGCCAGATTTCTTCTCTTCTCAATCGTTGAAAAAAGATTTCTTGTGAGGATTTCTGATGAATTTTTTTCTCCTTTGTTTTTTCCTCAATTATACTTCTTCTGATGTCAAGTGCTTGATGCACTATCATAAAACCTCCGATAAGGAGGATTAAAATCTTATAGAAAAATTTAACCCATTTGATAACCATCCATTTAGTATTTTCTTTCCTGATTTGTTTTATTTCATTGAGGAGGAAAGATTTCTCAGAAGTTGATAACTCTTCTTCGGGGTTTTCTAATTTTTCCTTAAGAAGAGTTTCTTTTTTCTCAGGTGAATGAATTGCTCCCAAAGTAAAGGCTTTGTTCGCCTGGGAATGGCAATCTGCCTGAGCGCATGTGGCTAATCGTTTATTTTGCCCAAGGGGTGAATTTGGGTCTTTCGGTGATTGTAGTTGATGGGGAGAAAATCCTAACTTTGATGGGGCATGACAATTAAGACAATGAGCCGCATTACTGGTTTCAAATTTAATATTATTAAAATGATGGCTTTTTTTAAATTCTGCAGTTGAGGGTACTCCATATTTAGCCATTAATTCCTTATTTGCGTGGCAATTATTGCAAAGGCCAACAATTTCTTTATTATTCCACCTGGGATTTTCCCTTGACAGAAAATGCTTCATAAATTGATTAATCCACCCTTTTTGTGGATGACACTCCTTACATCTTTGCTCCATATCTTTGCGTATTCGTGTAGATGATAAATAGAGAGGATTTTGGTGGCAATATTTACATTTTGGGGGGCCGCCATCATTTATAAATGGCGAAAGTAATCGGCCATCCTTTGATGCATGAATCCCTTGTGAGAAAGCGGTAACTATGGGTTCATGGGAAAAATCTTTCTCCGAAGCGGGATCTTTGAGATGGCATTTAATACCGCAATCGACCGGTTTTGCAGATTGATGAGGGATCTCTTTAATATCACAATGGCATTCAATACAATTTAATTTACTATGTACAGTATTTAGAAAGAAATCTTCATTAATTGATAGAGTCTTTTTTGAACCTGTATTTTTTTCAAAACAGGCCAGATTTGTATAGCGGTGACAAAGGAGACAATCTTTTGTAGTGAAGGGAGAAGAAAAGGCAATATTGGAAAATGGGCGTAAAGATAGTCTCATAATAATAATGAAAAGAATAATTATCATCAATTTCACTTTTTTGGCCATTAACCTAAAACTCCTTTTAATCAGACAATTAATGAAATTTTTTAAAAAAGCGCTTTATTGGTTTCAGGGTCTTTTATATCAATTTTTTTCCTGTGGCATAATGAACATAAAAGTTGTTTATCATTAATGCGCAATTTTTTTCCTTCCGCCTCATTGTGATGAGGATTGTGACAGGAAAAACAATTAATCCGACCACAATAGGTCAAGGGTAAAATTTGTTTCTGTCTGAAATTACTATTTTCTTTATTACTCACGAAACTTTCTAAAAATTTTCCAGTGTGGGTCACCCCATAAGGGTGATTTTCTTTACAATTCGGGTGGCATCCGATGCAATAAAATCTAAGAGAAGAGCGAAAGGAAAAAGGATAACTGTTTTCTGTGGAGGGATTAAGCTCTTTATCCGAAGGTGTTTTTTCATTATAAGGAGCGTTATTATACTTTAGCCATGTTTGTATATGTTTATCAGGATCTTCAGAGGTAAGCCCATAGACTTGATAATGACATTGCCGGCAACTTTCATTAGCAGGGCTGATTCTTAATTTTGGCCCCTTTCGAGAATCGTGAGGGTTATGGCAGGTAATGCAAAGAATTTCTCCAGCAATGCTGAAGGGAAACATTGTGAAGATTTCTTGTTGGGCAAGCTTTTTCTTTTGCCGGTGATTTAACTCTTTCCAAAGAGAAGAAATTAGTTTCCCGGTATGTTCAGCCATGACAGGGTGTTCTTTTACTTTTATAGGATGGCATCCAACGCAATAAAAGCGAAAGGGAGCTTTGAATCTAAAGGCTACCTGAGGCTGATCCGGGCTGATGATATAATGGCAAAAAAGACATTTATTCTCATCAATGCTCCCTTGAGCAGTAACCAAATTATGAGGGTTTATTTTTCGATACCCTTCATCAATGTGGCATTGAAGGCAGCTATCAATTGGTCTGGAATAGGGCCCATTTCGTAAGAAATAACGATTATTTTTTTGAGCCTGCATTACATCATGGCAAGTAATACATACTATTTTGCCCCTTTTAAGGGGGAATGTCGGAGGTATTTTGATCCCCCTCCCGGAGGCGGGTGTTATATTTATCGGATGATTATCAGAGAGAATTTTTTTCCCGTCATGACAACTTTTGCATAATCTGACAGTATCTCCCTGAAAGAGTAATTGCGGGTCATCTCCCTGTTCTTTAGGTTCTTTTTCATGGCAAAGTCGGCAAAATATTCCTGTCTTGTGAGGGTTGATAGCATCAAGTTGTTTTTGGAGGGGAAAATATTCTTCACGTAAAAAAGATGATTCAAGCGTGTGGACAATATGACAGCTGATACAGTTAATTTTTCTATTAAAAAGGGGCAGACTCAAAGAAGGTATTTGTCCTAAGAGGATAAAAGTATTATCCTCAGTACAAAATAATCGGCAGCTTTGGGGAATTTTTGAACCATGACAGGCCAGACATTGTGATTGAAGGTTAGTCGAAAAGGTAGTATAAATTTCTTGAAGGCAAGTATCTTTCTTAGGAAGAAATCTATGACAGTTAAGGCATTCATCAGATATATCAGTATTTTTAGTTTGGTGAGGAGAATATGGCATAAGGGCCTTAGCCTTATTTACGTATAAGAAAAAAGAAGAAAAGAAAAAAAGACAGACTATACTCTTTTTAATCATTACCGAGCCTATCAGGATGAATACTTTTTCCGTTTTTAAAAAGTAAAAAGCAAAAGTGAAAAACAAGAAGTATAGTTGGTTAATTTCTTCACAAACTATACTTTTGGGTGTCCTTTCACAGGGTACATTTTATTTTTTATGAGAGACTATCAAGCGTAAATAAAAAAAATCTATTTGAAAGACCTCTAATCTTGTCTTCGGAGTGGGTAAATAACTTCATCGTTTCTATTTTGTAAATTAGGTTTTGTTTGAATAATCTGAGCTTTGAAGAATAAAGGTGGGGAGGAAAAATTTATGCGGCAGGGTGTATAATATTAAAGCGAAAAAGGGATATATTTTATCCCTTTTTCGCTTTAGCTATTTATGTAATTTTATAAAAAAAGTCTAGAACATCCCTCCTAAAAGCCCTAATCCAAAAGGGTCCATGCCAGGCAGCCCAAGACCTAACCCGCCGGCAAGGGGATTCATCATCATCATCATCGGATCCATTCCGAATGGTAGTCCTGCAGGAAAGCCTTGTCCAGGAAAGCCTTGCTGTTGAGGAAAGTAGGTTTGCTGCTGTTGGTAAGGGTTATATTGCTGCTGCTGTTGGTAAGGGTTATATTGCTGCTGCTGCTGGTAAGGGTTATATTGCTGCTGCTGCTGGTAA
>JAUWIR010000036.1 GCA_030605265.1 Pseudomonadota bacterium
CATCACCCCGCCTTCATTCCATTCCACCTTAATCAACGGCGGGTTCCCCAGCACTAAATCAAATCCGCCCCGCTCAGCAAATATATCCGCAAATTGCAGCTCCCAATGCAAAAATCTGTATTTTTCTGCAAGCTCATTTACTAACCCCAAGCGCTCACTATCCCGACAAAGCCGGTCTACATCACCATAACCAAATTCATCTACTAATTTCAAAGTCATTTGCTTTGGCCTTGTATCCGGGAATAAAGTCATTTGTTCCCCTGGCTCATACCCGCTGTCCAAGACATTACCTTCCAAGATCAGAGACAATTCCAGGGAAAACTCCTCGCGGCTCGGCAACAAATCCGCTTTTTCAATAGGCCAAAACCACAATCCGCACCAGTAGTCCATAACCAATTTCAATCGCCGATATAAGCTGGAGCTTCGCACATCCTTTGAAAGTATTTCCTGGTAGTAGGCCCGGTCTTTCCATTCAGTAGAGGTGAGCTTTCGTTTTTCTTCAGGCTCAGGTTGGCCAAAAACATGAATAGGGTCACTGGTGCGAGTGCGGATATTGTGCTGCTGTTCAGTATGTTGTTCCCAGAGGCGGTCAATAGCAGCAGACAGGGACTCTAATCGTTTAATTTTACCTTCAGTAAACGGCTTGGTAAAGTCCTTTCGCCACTCCTTGATCGTGTTCATTTCTGCTTCCGCCATTTGGCGGACTACCTTGTCTTTATAGGCTGCCATGCCCCTATCAGGCAGAAGGAAATGATAGACAGTGTGCTTTGGTCGTTTTTCTCCCGGCATTATTCTATTCGGGGCTTCATCCAGCCATAGGGGGGCAGATCGGGATGAGCGGCTCAAAAGATGTGAGGCGTATACCTGCCGCCTGGCCCCAATCAGGGAATTGCCGGTGACAAGCTGCATGCCGAACCAGGGCACAAAAGCGCCTTTGTGAATGGTATTGAGCCATAAAGACACTTCAGCCAGCTCTACTGCCACAGGATTAAGGTCCACCCCAAAGACATTATTGTCTGCAATATACATCTTTACTTTTTGTCTTTCGCGGGTATAGTCTTCATGAGGTATGGTCCGGCCAATTTCCTTTTGTTTTCGCTTCAGGTAGGCTTCAGCAAGCTGGTTAATGGCCTCATTCAAAAAGGCTGCGCTGCCCATGGCAGGCTCGCAGACAGTAAGCTGCAAAATTTCATCTGCAGTTTTATCCTTTAACAGTTCCTTCAAGGCATATTTCACCAAACAGCGGGTGAGGACTTCCGGGGTATAGTAGGAGGCGGATTTTTCACGATCACGGCCGGCCAGGCGATAGATGAAAGTACCTTTCGGATACCTTTTCAAGGTGCCGTCATCGTTATAAACCTTTTCCTCTTCAGTGTATTGTTCCAGGGCCTCCGCTTTCACAAAATAAGCCGTCTCCAGTTCATTATAAGGCTCGCCGGCCTTCTTAACTTCGTATAGATCTGTCGCGGCAAAAAAGCCCTGGTAGGAGAGCAGTGCCTCATAGACAGCGCCGAGCTGGTTAATGCCAAGTTGGGCATAGGAAATGCGGCCACGGCGTTCTCTGCGGTTCTTTGGACGGGAGGATGACATAAGATTGATCACACGTTGTAACACTTGATTGCGAAATTTAACACGATTGAGGATGGGCGTGCGTGCAGGATCAAACAAATGAGAGCGAAGGGGTGGCACCTGGAAGACATGGTGCTCAGGATTATTGTCAATGGCCAGTTGTTGACCTATCCCGCCATTGACAGGCGGAAAGCCGTTATAGATCATCTCGAATAAAAGCTGCAATGACTCATGAATAAAGGCGCCGTTCTTTGACTCCTCAGTGGTGAGTTTGACCAGCTCAAGGTCCCGCATTGATTCAAGGCTGTAGCCCAGGCGATAGGCATCAGACTTCATGGGGACGTAACCCAGCTCCGGCCGCGCCTCAATGTAAAAGAGAAACAGCAGCCTGTACATATAGCGCAGACATTCCAAGGTCAATTGCCGGGCAAGATCGCGGCCGAAAACCTTCTCGTGGACTTTTTCCCGCAAGTACCAGACAGCTTCGTTGCCCAGAAGCTCAATGGCTTCGCGGAGAGCGTATTTCAAATCTTCGGAAACAGCAAAGGCATGGTTATGGGAATTTTCATCCAGAGTATCTAATAACCTCAGGCCGTCCTCAGGGCAGATACTTTGGCGGTGTAAGAGGATGGCTGTGGCCTGGAGAGTTGAAGGCTCGTTGCGGTTGAGGACCTCGGTAAGATCAAAACGAAGAAGGCGCTTTTCATTCCATTTGCTGCGGTCAAGTAATATCAGTTGCGCGTCACTGGCCAAAATCACCCAGCGCGGCGGCTCAGAGCGCCCGAAAACCTGGCGGGTGATAATATCCGAAAGGAAAATCTCAGGTAAGGTTTTATTGCCTTCCTGCCCATCGGGGAATTGACAGGAGCACAAGGAAAGCTCTAACGGATCTGTCCCATCGCCTGAAAGGTCCAAAGATTCAATAATCCATATTTCCGGTGAGCCGTTTGGCTTGGTCACTTCACTGATTATTGGTAAAGCTGTGCCATCGTCCAATTCCCTTAATTCAGGTTTGAAGGTATAGCCCAGGATAGGCAGCAGGACGGACAGAAATTCTCTTTGCCTATGCAGCCGTCCCTCCGGCCGGCGCTCTCGCTCCAGGCGATTGCGCATGGCAAAGTAATCTTTAGCCAATCTGCGCAATTCGATGTAAGGTTGGCGGATATTCTCTTCCTCTTCGCGGCGCTTCCATTCTTTGAAAACATCTTTCAGGTCATTCTCAAGGATAGCGCTCAGGTAGTGGTGGGTATAAAATTCATTTTCATTGGTGATGCCGGTAAGATCAATGGCCATCAATCAGCTCCCCTTAATACTGCTACGACCTGAATGTAGGGATTATCCTCGGTGGTCATGGTGTCTTCAACCCAGTCGAGGTAATCATCGAAGATTTGATTGATTTTTCTTTTTTCCGCTTCCTTGCGGCTGTGAATAATTTTTTCAGATTGACCGCTCTCTTCAAAACGAAGATCGATCTGGACGTACTGTTTTTGGCGGAGCCGTTCCAAATCTTTGAGATAATCATTGAGTTTTTTATTTATTTTTTGCTCAAAAGACTGGCGCTGTTCACTCATCCAGCGTCTTGCTTGCTCAAGCGCCGCGGGGAGCAGCAGTTGCAGGGCCTGGATGTCGGCGCTCTGGCCCCGGTTTGGGAAGGACCTGCGGTCAAGCCCAAGGCGAGCAAGGAGCGCTTCAAACTCTTCGATGCCGGAAAATGACCCATTTTTGAAGGAAACGCCAAACCAGCAATGGACCAGGGGGTGGCTTTTGCGGTTTGGAATAAGCCCTGAGAGGATGAATACTACCTCATGTGGTTTCATGGCACCCTGCAAGGTGAGTATTGGAGCTTGATGTCTGCCAAAGGCAGCCATGACTTTATCGTTTATCCATTCCAGGACAGGGTTGAGGGGCCACAGATAATGAACACACGGCCAGGTCTTCTCGTCTTTGCGGCTGCGCTTGATTTCTTCCTGAATGGTTTCATGGTTGGCTGAGAGAATGAACCCTCCATCATCCGGCCAAAGTTCTTTGGGCAGATACCGGAAGCGGTGTTTGAGGTCTTCGGGAGCTGTCAGTTCTACACGTCCATCATGAAGATTAAACTCCGCCTGCAATGGCTTAGTCTGGCGTAAGTGCTGTATAGCAGCATGAAGGTAGGCAAAATCATCCTGAAACAGGGAAGGGATGGTTTTGATCATAGCGTTGGCGCCCTCACCGGTAGGTGGTGTGTCCTGGCCCATCAGTAAAGCCAGAGGGTCAAAATCATCGACTTTTTCAGATGAGGGAAAACTATTCCTTGCTTCTTTGAGCCCAAAACGCTTTTGTAACTGTCGTTGTTTTTCTTTGAGGGTCGATTCAAATTCCTCAGGGCCCTGGCCTTGTTCGATAGCCTGAGCGGTAATCTTTTCCTCCTCATCGATGTCGTAGACGCCCATAAGGGCTGAAGGATCGCCAATATTTTTCACTGCCTGCTCGTCTTTTTGGATGAGCAGCTCAAGGATGCGTGTATCGCCCCTGATTTTCGCATTCCGGCTCTCAGTAACCAGGTAGAGGATATGTGGAGTGCATTCCTGCCCATAGCGGTCAATGCGTCCATTTCGTTGCTGGAAAACCATCAAAGACCAGGGGATGTCAAAATGAATCATCCGATGGGAAAGATAATGAAGATTAATACCCTCCGAGGCCACATCTGAGGCGATGAGAAGGCGCACTGGGGCTTCCTCCCTGCCGAATTCCTCTACGATTCGCTGTTGGTCCACATCAGACATGCTGCCATAAAGGATGTCCACCTGTTTGTCTTTCAGTCCAAGATCAAGGGTGAGATGATTTTTGAGGAACATCAGGGTTTCAATGCGCTCAGTAAAAATAATCAGTCGGTCCTGCGGATTTTTGCCTGTCCAGCCAAAGCCCTGCGATGGGTCCTGTATGACTTTCATTAGCTTCTGATACTTGCTGAAATACTCCGGCAGGATGCACTTGACCTGATGAGCTAATTCCTCCAGGAGCCGGATGTCATTTTCGAAGACCGGATCTTCTGTTTGCTGTAATCGTTTAATCCGGTTATGGATAGTTGAAAGGCAGGCAGCCGGGCTTGAGAAAAGGGCCTTTTCAAGGGTTGTCTTGAAAAGCTCGCCTGCACCGCGGCGTTGGTCGAGTCGAGTGAAGGTCATATTTACAAAGGTAGTATAGGCCTGTTCTTCTAATGATGAGGCTGTGCAGCGGGAAAGGCTTATTTTTCTTTCCTTGAAGGCCAGGCCAACCTGATCCTGGATGTCTTTTTTAAAACGCCGGATAAAAAGGCCCTTGATGTCTTCCGGGCCATAGTCGTCGGGATTGGCAATAGCGGTGGGGTCCAGCATGTTCATGAGGCCGGCAAAGCTTCGCGCTTTGCCGTCGTGGGGTGTAGCTGAGAGCATGATGAGCGTGTCTGAGCGCCGCGCTAACAGCTTGGCCAGTTTGGAACGAAGAGAGGAGCCACTGCCTCGTTGGGCCACGTTCTGGGCCTCGTCAATGACAATGATATCCCAATAGGCATTTTCAACATAGGTTCGGTATTCAGCATCCTGCTTGAGGGTATCAATAGAGATAATGGCTTTATCGTAATAGTAAAAAGGGTTATGATTAGTCGGGATGCGTGTGCGGATACGTTGAATGCCCACTGAGTCAAGGCGTGTGAGGGGGATGGTAAAACGGCACCATAGCTCTTTTTGGAACTGAGTCAGCATGCTCTTGACGGCCACCACCAGGATACGTTTCCCCCGGCCGCGGCGAATCAGTTCACTGAGCAGGATACCTGCTTCAATTGTTTTGCCAAGCCCTACGGCATCGGCGATAAGAATGCGTTGCCGAGGCTGTTTGAGTGCCTGAATAGCCGGATCTAATTGGTATGGTACATAATCCATGGCCCCCTTGTGCCCGATGTAGAGGTTTTCATCGGTCGGTGGCGTTTGTCGAAGCAAACTCTCTATATAAAGCAGCGATGCCTGGTAAGAACTGGATGTGTCTTGAACCAGCTCGGTTTTGACAGGATCAAGCACATCAATGGATTTTTCGACCTCAGTAAGAAAGATAGCCTCTTTATCTTTAACCAGCTCGGAGATTCCTACTACTTGTAAGGATTGTCCACCAGTGGAGGTGCGATCAACTCTACGAACCAACCACTCAGCATCTCGTACCTCGATTCTAGCGCCGGGGGCGTAGATATTAGGCTGTGTGATCATCTAACCTGCTCCAAATGCCTAGATTATAATAAATTGCAAATTGATCATTTTATTATTTAATTTATTTTTAATTTGTTCTATATATTAGCATAAATATAAAGGGTAGGTAAATGAGCAAATAAAGGAGTATATTGAAGCACTATGAAAGGCTTATTTCCCGATTTTCGGCTAGGTCACCTAGCTGCTTGATTACTTCCTGGGGGAGACGTATAGTGACAGCGTTGGTTGAAACCGGAAGTCATAGTAATATGCTATTATTTTTCTGAGCAGAATGATCTGATCTTTGGCCCGATGGGCGGTGGAGGCGTAACGCAGGATACCTGTCTGGCCTTTAACCACAGATGCTGGTCACTGGCTTGTCAGTGCCATGCAAAAGAAGAAGATACTCGGGGTAACCAGCCGCTATGTGATAATTTAAACCAGGCCGGATAGTATCACTTAAAGGCCACCATTTGGACTGTATCTACATGGTCATAAGTTATTTCCCTCCATAGCATCCAGGGTCTGTTTTCCTTTTTGGGTCAAGAGATATTTTTGTTTGCTGCTACGGAGCTTATCAGGGATGGTCATTTCGATTAAGCCATCCTTCATTAGTGGGGTTAACACTTGGTTCCTGAACTTGGTGCGGTCGGAACGACCGGTAATTTTCATCAAGGATTGCAAAGGAGCATCAGTAAGGCATTTATGAAGGATATCGACTTGGTGCCGACTTAGTGCCAACTTAGTGCCGACTTGCAGGGTAAGGTCGGGCGTAACAGGTGCTTTTCGGCGAATCGTGATTACAAATCCGTCAGAGACGGCAAATTCCGGCTCGGGCAGGCCGGCGTCAAGACATCGCCTGATCATATCGAGGGTCCCGGTGCCCATACGTTCGATGTATTTGGTGAGATAGAGCGGTTCGGCAAGCAGCGGATTGCCAGGTACTGAACCATGATGTTCCCTCAGCTTTTCCAGGGAAAGTGAAGGCGGCAGATTGCCCGGATTCCAGATCTCCAGGCGGTCGGCAAACAGCATGACTTGTACGCTGCCATTGCCGGTGTAATCGCGATGAGCAACGGCATTAACTATGGCTTCTGACACCACCTCACGAGGGATCTCGTATTTTACCGGAGCCTGGGGACCGTCTTTGCGTGTACCAACCCACAAATTGATTTTTGACATGACAAAGTTCACTGCTTGGTCCACCAGGTCAAAAACAGTTCCTTTATAGACCTGGTAAGAGGGAATAGGTTTGGCCACCTCGGTGCCGTGAAAATGGGCACATTTGATTTCGGAAGAAATCAGAAAGCGCTGTGGTTGTTTGCCAAATAGTAAAATGGCGGCATGGGTGGGTCTACCCCGGTCAAGCAAGTTAAGGTGGGTCAAAACATCCACCAATGTTGCGTCTTCAAGCAGAGGAAAGCCCCTTGCACTGCGGGAATTTCGAAGGAACCATCCTAATTTTTCTTCTGACAGATCATCCAGAGAGGCATTGCGGCAGAATGTAGAATCAAAGGGACCGACACGTATCAGTTCCTGATCTTCCAGATACTGAACCAGGCTGGCGTAAACTGCGGCGATCAATTCGGCGATGGTAGTGAACCGACGTCGAATAAGCTGGTTTCCTGCTTTCCGGATCAACGCCTGCATCTTGAGGTGTCGGCCTTGGTCATCCTCCCATTTGACAAAAATCAGACGGTGCTTGTGGCGACTGGAGGCCAGATCAAACTCTCTTTGAGTAGGCGAAACACCTTCCGAATCTTCATACCCGTATTCATTTCCGAACAGGCCGAGGTATAGGCCGCATTGTTCCACTTCATCAAGATACAACTTATCGGCACGCCGGTCAGCGGCGGGAACATCTTCAAACAAAAAGGGTTCAAAGAAACGACGTAAAAGCGGATCACCCTGGAGAAAATCACGCAGAGCAGCTCGTTCTTTTGCGAATTCCTTCTGAACACTGCTGATGAAAATACAAAGCCTGTTCATGCCGGAAGCCCCTTTTTTTTCAGGAGACCCTTAAGCCGGTCCTCAGTAGCATAAGCCGCCTTAAGCGATTCCTTCAATTTTTTTATGGCCTCCTTCACAATAATGGTTTCTTCCTCGATCACCGGCTTCACATACCGGGGGATGTTGTGATTCAGGGCAATTACCATTAGCAATGTTCATAATTAGTAAAATTTTAATACCGGGAGTCAATTACAAAAAAATACTAAATATTATACATATTATTGTAATTATTTTCAAGTAAATCAGAAATGGCAAATTTTTAAAAGTAAATTTTAATTCAAACTGACTGTATCCTCTATCCGCGGGACTTGTTGGATGAAACTGTTTTGGAACTAATGTGGATCAAAATAAGGAATTATATTTAAGTATAATATACTTAGATGGGTGTTGATAAAAAATTTTATTTTATTAGATATGAACAATCAAAAGGATGGTATGGCGAAATAAGAGCTGTGAGTTTAATCTCTTAGGAAAGCAGCCTCTTTACCCATATTCGAAGCGAATTGGCCATATAGGCTGGGGCCGAATTAAGGAAAGCCTCAAGCCAACTTGCCTGATGTGGTGTTACCTCTTTGGCAGGCTCAAGAGTTAAAGCGCCAAATTTACAAGCCACGACACAGAGGCCGCAGCCGATACATCGTATTTTATTAAAGAGGAGCCTCCTCCCGGATATTGTCAAGGCACCCATGGGGCAAGCCTTGATACATTTTTGGCACAATGTACATTTTTCGTTGTTTTGCTTTGGCAAGAAATGCGGCTTGCTAAGAGCACCGGGAACATTGAACTGGGTAAGCATGCGCAAAGCATGACAGCAGCACCCGCAACAGGAGCAACTCCCATTTCCTAGCGGTTGGCCGCCAACTTCATTCATCATCCAACTCACTAAGCCATGCTCCTCAGCATTTCGCTTAATCTCCATAATTTCCCGGCGATCAGTCTTGCGCATCAAACCCCGCTCAATGAAATGTTTGGACATTGGCCCAAGCACCACACAATTTTTCATAGGGCGATCACATCCTTTGCCTACCAGTTGCATAGCCAGCCGACATTGACAATTACCCACGGCAAAATCCCTATAAGGTTTCAAAACCTCCTCAAGCTTATCCGAAGGCCAGGCCATGTGGAGCGTCTTGGAGACTTTCATTACCGGCAAATAGCGGATGGCCGGTCGCCCTTTGGTGATATATTCAATGAGATAGCCTTTATCCCAGAGGTGTTCAAAGAGTTCGGCAAATTTTTTATGCCAGGTGTTTCGTGTAGTCACATCCTTGGTCATCAAAGCCATTTCAAAGGTCCCGGGCACAATAGGAAGGATGGTGTATTTTCTCGGAGACCCAAAAGCGAGAATAACAAATTTTGTAAAGGACAGACTATCGAGGACCTTTTGAACCTCACTAGCCGATCGGCCGGAAAGCTTGGCAACTTTTGCCGCAGTTCGGGGGCGCCATGGCGGCAAGTATTGTACCAGGTCAGCCTCATTCTCAGTAAACATGTGCATGACTAATTCCAGCAGGACATCAGAAGGAGGAGGCCCTAATAACAGCGGAGAGGCATAGTGCTTGACGATCTGGTGATGTGCTTGGGTTGCCCTTTGTGCACTGTCAAATCCCGTCAAGATATCATTCAGGTCGAGGTCCAAGGTTATGATTTTCTTTTGGCCTTTGTTGATTCGCATGGAAATCCTTGAATTAATTTATTACTTATTTATTTTTTATAGTTCAAAATATATTTTATTCATATTGCTTACTCGTTTGAGACATTTCTATTTTTTCTTTATGGTATATTACTTGTGAGCATTCGTTGTCATTAAAAGTTTGGTAAGATGTTTTTAACCATTTATCTCCGGCAATAGAGATGCCAAGCGCTCCAAGAGGCGCTGTTAATAAAATACTTAATACGGCCATGGCTAAGATTATCTCACCAGGCTGAGTATTCATTCCTGAAAGTTTCATTGCATTTAAGGGAACCGCTCCTATGGCTGCCTGCACAGTTGCTTTTGGAAGGTAGGAGATAACCACAAAGAGTTTCTCTTTCAAAGATAAATGGCTGTTGGCAACACACAGATAGGTGCCGAAACTTCTAAAAACTAAGGCCAGAACAATTAAAAATATTCCGGATAACCCTGCCTTCAAGGCAACAGGAACATTAACTTTTGCTCCAACCATTACAAATAGAATAATTTCAGCAAAAACCCATATCTTACTAAGTTTCATAGATATTTCATGGGCCATTTTTTCTCGTCTTTCTAAAATGATCACACCGATTGATATTACTGCCAGCAAAGCAGCAAAGGGTATTATATCTCGTAAATAATGCTCGAGTTGTACTAACAGAATAGAAATTCCTAAGAGGAGGATAACCCGTTTGGTTGCTCTTGGATTAAATCTTTCAAATAAGGTATACAGAAAAAATCCTGTTAGTAATCCAATGCCTATCCCCAGAATTATCGATAAAGGGATTCCGCTTAATTTCCGGATAATGTTTACTTTATGCCCTGTATAAATGCCAATAAGGACATTAAATATGGTAATAGCATAGATGTCATCCAGGGATGCTCCAGCCAAAACTAAAGTTGGTATGCCTTTTTCTACTCCTTTTCCTTCCTCCATAAATCTTATCATCAAAGGTACGACAACTGCCGGGGAAACTGCAGCTATAATAAATCCCAGGATAGCAGATTCCATAGGGCTTAGATTAAGAAAATAGGGGGCAAAAAGGAAAATTGCCGTAGCTTCAAAAGTAGCTGGTATAAAAGAAAGTTTTAGGGCTGTCTTGCCGACTCGATTCAGTGTGGCTTTGCTTAACTGAAATCCTGCCCTGAGCAAAATAACAATCAGAGCGATCATACGCAAATCACCGGATATTGATAAGAGATCCGGATTTATCCAATTTAGGCCATAAGAGCCAAAAATAATACCTAACAGAAGAATCCCTATTAATCCGGGGCATTTTATTTTTCTAAATAACCAGTCTATTATGAGACTACAAATGATTATTTTTGCCAAAGATAAGGCCACAATACTTTCCTTTTTTTACAAGATCTCTAGTTCTAAACTAAAAAAGCCCTTACCATTTGGCAAGAGCCTTTATATCGTCATGTTCTAAAAATTAATGCCCCCTACCAGATGCTAACGCTAAAGTAGGAGTCATTAGCTCCGATTAATTTCGGAACGGTTTCAGGCGAACTCCATCACCTTCTCTGTTTATATATTTGAAACGGAGTATAATATTATTTATTTAAGTTGTCAATAATAAGATAGGATAACCCATCACCCTTGAGAACAACGGCATTGGCTTTGATGAAAATTTCAAAGAAAAAAAAGGATAAAGTAGCGGGAAAATTATTAAAGAGTCGAACTATCCATTGCCGTCGTTGCTGTTTGAGCTTTGTTGATACTTACCAAAGGATTTTTCAAAGTGTAGTAGCCTTGATCAGCTTTTTGGTTAAGTATTCCGCTGAAGAGGCGGAAAAGGCGAAGCTTGAACAACATCGACGGTTTTCTTTTTCCCCTTTTATTTTCTCTTGCTGCTTTAAGATGATCACCAGCCATGGAGAATAGATTTATCCTTCCTTTATTATCTAATGAATCTTAATATTTTATGCATATGCATAGTATTCAATTTATATCGTTCTTCCACTAATTAACCTTAAATTAAGCTAATAAGCTAATAATTAAAAGTAAAACTAGTCAGTCCCCTCCCTTTCCCAAAGGGCGGATAGAATCTTGTCTTTTCTACAGATACTAAATAATCAAATATTTTATTTTTGGTATATTGTTTTTATGACTTAAATATGTTATTTCAAATGAAACACAAAACCTATAAATTATTTTTATAATTTTTTTTTAAGCTATCGTTGGAGTTTTTTTATGAAAGAAGTTAAGCAAATTCGTCTTTTTCTTTCCTCTCCCGGTGATGTAAAAGCTGAGCGGGATAAAGTGCCTCTAGTTGTAGAGCAGCTTAATAATATCCTGGGGGATTATCTTAATATTCATATCAAGGTGATGAAATGGGAAACCCAGGTATCGCCTAATATGGGGCGGCCGCAGGAGGTGATTAACCAACAAATTGGCGACTATGACCTTTTTGTAGGCATTATGTGGAAAAGGTTCGGCACCCCCAGTGGTAAGGCTGATTCAGGCACTGAAGAGGAATTTAAAATAGCTTATGATAATTGGAAAAAGTTTGGTCGGCCGCGTATTCTATTTTATTTCAGCCAAAGGCCTTATACCCCCCAATCAGCTGAAGAGGCCCTGCAGTGGGTGAAGGTGCTTAATTTTAAAAAAGATTTCCAGGGTAATGAAAGTAAGCATGCGGGCTTAATTTTCGAATATCAATCTTTTGAGGAATTTACCGACCTTTTGCAAACTCACCTTTCCAAGGTTATAAAGGAGTGGTTTCCTTCAAAGGGAGACGCCCCCTCATGTGCTGATTTTAATGGCTACTTTAAGTATCTAAAAGATGAAAGTATGTATATTGATATTCGCGGATTAGCAACAGGCGAGGGGAGGGTACACCAATTTCTCATTGACAAGCTTTATATTCCCTTAAAAACTTCCAGTGCCGGATTGGCTCGGGATAAGAAAGGGCAGGGGAGGATGCTGCAGCATCGAAATGAAATGATGCCTGGTGAAGTATTGCTGCATCAAAAGGAAATGATGCCTGGGGAGGTATTGCTGCAAGAAGCCTTAAAAACCCGGAAACTGATCATTAAAGGCGACCCTGGTGCAGGGAAAACAACCTTTCTGAGATTAATTGCTTACTTTCTTTGTAGGAAAAGATTGGGCGAGGAATTTTCCTCCACAACTCCACTATTTATTTGGCCGGGGCCAATCCCTTTGCCCATTTTTATTCGTCTTGGGCGCTTATGCGAATATATAAGCAAAGGGAAAAGTAAATCCCACAGCAACCTTCCAACTCACGAGGACAGCCCCGAATGGGTGTTGCATTTTCTAGAGGATATGGGCCGCGAATATAATTGGGACCTTTCCATCGAGGACTTTCGCTGTGAAATGAAAGGGGGGCGCTGTCTGTTTTTGCTGGATGAGTTAGATGAAGCCCCGGATCAAAGGGTGAGAGAAAAGATAAGCGCTCTGGCGGTAAATTTGCTTAAGGCCTTTCCCCAGTGTCGAGTGGTTTTAACCAGCCGACCGGCAGCCTTAGTAGATGCAGTTATGCCTTCAGGTTTTACTCCCATTGAAATCGCCCCCCTGGATGAGGAAGCCATAAAATCCTTTTTAAATCAATGGAGCAAAGCTCTTTGGCCGGAGGCCCCGGAAAAATCGGAACAATATAAACAAGAACTTGGCCGGGCGCTTCAATGTCGTCCTGAAATAAGAAAAATGGCCCGCACCCCGGTCATGCTCACTGCCCTTGCTGTAGTGCACTGGAATCAGCATCAATTGCCGGAGCAGCGAGCGGAGCTGTATGAATCAGTGATTACCTGGCTGTTGCGTGCTCGTTCTCAGCGGCCCGGGCGCCTTATGGCAGACCGCTGTGGTCATCTTCTTCAAAAATTGGCCCTGGCCATGTTTACCCATGCAGAGGGTAGACAACGTCAGGTAGAGCTTTATTGGGCGGCCGAGATCTTAACCTCTGAATTTGCTCCTAATAAAGATTATAGCGGCTTGGAACAGGCCAACTGTTTTCTTCGGGATGAAATGATAGATAGCGGCCTTATTGTGGAGCGATCCAATCAATTGGAATTCTGGCACTTGAGTTTTCAAGAATACCTGGCCGCCTGTGAGATTGCCGGTTTATTGGAAAAAGAGCAAATTAAGCTTCTCTTCCAAGATGAGCGCCTTTACAGCCCGGAGTGGCGCGAGTTGGTACTTTTGCTTGGGGGGATATTGTATAAACAGGGCAAGAAAAAAATTAACTACCTCCTTGATGCCATTATTGATAAGGGGCCTAAAAAGGGCGATCAAAAGAATTTACCTCACTTGGCCGGGAAAGTGGGCCTTTTGGGAAGTATTGTGCAGGACCTTTCCCCCTTTAATTTTACCCCTTCAAATTCGGCCTATGCTGAAATTGTCCAAAAAGTCATGGGCATTTTTGACCAAACCACATACCGGAGTATTCCAGTAAAGGTCCGCTGCCAGGCGGCTGATGCCCTTGGCCGGGTGGGTGATCCGCGCCTTAGCAATGACCCCATGGTTTTTATCCCCGGTGGTACTTTTTTTATGGGGGCCCAGAGTAAAAATGAAAGTAAGCAAAATTTTGATAAAAATGCTTATGATGATAATGAGTCGCCGGTCCATCAGGTTAAATTATCTTCCTTTTATATAAGTAAATATCCCATCACTGTTGGGCAGTTTGCTCGGTTTATAGAAGATGGAGGATATGAGAATGAGCATTATTGGAAAAATGGGGGCTTTAGTCAATTTAAAAAACCTGATAAATGGGAGGAACAGCAGCAATATCCCTCTCGTCCGGTGGTATATGTAAGCTGGTATGAGGCGGCAGTCTATGCAGCCTGGTCCGGGGGGCGACTGCCCACCGAGGCTGAATGGGAGCGTGTTGCCCGAGGGCCTGATCAGGAATATCGCAAATATCCCTGGGGTAATGAGGAGCCGGAAGGGGAGACTGCAAATTTTTCAAAGAGTGGGATAGGAAAGGTTTCCCCAGTGGGAATTTTCCCTAAAAGTTGTTCTCCTGAAGGTGTGATTGATATGGCCGGAAATATTTGGGAGTGGTGTAGGGATTGGTATAGCGAGGATTATTATCGAGCTTGTGCCAAAGAGGGGGTAGTAAAAGATCCTCCGGGTCCGGAAAATGGCAATGACCGCGTTCTTCGCGGGGGCGCCTTCCTCAATCTTCCGCTTAATCTGCGCTCCGCCTACCGCTTCTGGAACTATCCTCGCTACCGGAACCTCATTATCGGGTTTCGTGTGGTGCGCGTCCCTTAGTTATGATTATCTGAAAATTTGACCATCTGAGGATCTGAAGGAAATTTTGGAAATTGAATCAACCTTGGCAATTGGATTTTTAGATTCACTAATAAAAAAAATAGGCTCTTCCTGGATTCCAGGTTGGTAATAATATGTTTTTCTCTATAAGTTCATGTTTTTTAATGATTAATAAAGGGTTAGTGGCCTTAGGATTCTTTAGCTTGTAAGTTTATGAAAAAGCTATAA